>JBBQIO010000240.1:0-6017 GCA_038325015.1 Polyangia bacterium | reverse complement strand
TGCATCCAGGATTTTTTTGGTGGAAACGTACGCGCGACGCCGAGGGCGAATCGGGCCAAATGGGTCACGCGGGCTGTGGTCCCGGCGGCGGGCCTGGTTGGTCGCGCGGGCGACACGGTTGGCGCGGCTTCGAAGCAGCCGGCGACCACGAGGGCCACGGCGGCTTCGGCGTGCGACGGCCGTTGCGCTTTTTGGCCTACAAGCTGGAGCTCGACGAGCCGCAGGTCGGCGAGCTAGCGCGCATCTTGGGCGAGCTCAAGACGGAGCGCGCGCAGGCCGACGTCGATCAGCGACGCACGCTGAGCGCGCTGGCCGATGCGGTGGCCGGTGAGACGTTCGACGACGCCAAGGCGGCCGACGGCAGCAGTCTGCGCGTCAAGAGCGCGGAGCGGCTGCGCGACGCGGTGTCGAGCGCGCTCAAGAAGATCCACGCGGTGCTGCGTGCGGATCAGCGAGTGCAGCTCGCGTACTTGATCCGCACCGGCGTCGTCACGCTGTAACAGGCAAGTATCCTCGGTTGTCGCGGCGGCTTCCGAAAGGGAGCCGCCTTTTTTTTTGCGTCGGGGCCGTGCTGCGACCGGTTGCGCTTTGCCTAGAGACCGTGGAACTTCATGAGTGCCCATGAAGATCGGTACCCGCCTCATGCTGACCACGCTGTGCCTGGTGGTCGCCACGCTCGGTCTGTACGGCATCGTCAGCGCGCGCGAGCGGCACGCCGAAGTAGTCGGCGATCTGGAGCGCCAGACCGCGCTGGTCGGCACCGCGGTGCAAGTCGCGTTCGAGTCCGCCATCCAGGACGGCCGCCTGGAGCACGTCAGCGACCTCGTGTCGCGTTGGAAGGCCATCGAATCGGGCGTTGTCCTGTCCTACTTCGATCTGCTGCACCAAAAATTGAACGCGCCACCACCGGCGTTTGCCATCGCCGACCCGACCGAAAGTGAGGTCGATGGGGGCGCCCCCTACGTGCTGCCGCCGCCCGATCCGTCGCGCACTGAACGCCTGGTGCGCCTGCGCATCGACAGCGCGGCGATTGGCGAGCACGTGCAGCTGCAGGGGCGCGCCACGTACGTCTTGACGGTGCCGATCCGCGACGCCAATCGCAAAGTAATCGGCGCAGTCGAGCTGGTGCGCGATGAGAGCGACGTCGCCGATGCGCTGACGGAATCGAGTCGGCGCGCCGTCGTCGCGATCCTTTTGCTCACTGCCGCGCTGGGCTTGGTGCTGTGGCTCTTGGCGCGCAGCACGCTGTCGCGTCCGCTGTCGCGTCTCATCGAGGCGGTCGACGACGTGACCCATGGCGATCTCGGGCGCGTCATCTTGCGCGAGAGCAACGACGAGATCGGGGATTTGGCCGACCGCTTCAACGCCATGACCGGCTCTTTGCGCGACGCGCGCACCCAGATTCTGGCCGGCGTCGACACGCGCTCCACGCTCGAGGCCCGCCTGCGCCATTCGGAAAAGCTCGCCACCATCGGTCAGCTCGCCGCCGGCATCGCGCATGAAGTCGGCACCCCGCTCAACGTCATCGGCGGCCGGGCGCGGGCGCTGGAAAAAAAAGCGCAGGACGCAGCGTCACCGCCACCGTCGGCAGAGGTGGCCAAGCACTCGGGCATCATCGCGCAGCAGGCGCAACGCATCACCAAGATCATCCAGCGCCTGCTCGACTTCGCGCGCCGCCCGGAGAACGTGCGCGCGCCGATGGACCTGGGGCGCGTGGCCGCCAACTGCCTCGATTTTCTCGAGCACCAGATCGCTTCCCGCAGCGTCGAAGCGCGCATGGCGCCCTATGTCCGCAGCGACGAGCAGGCCAGTGCGACGCCGATGGTCACGGCGGACGCTGACCAGATCCAGCAGGTCTGTTTGAACCTCTGTGTCAACGCGCTCGAAGCGATGCCCGAGGGTGGGCGCCTATACCTGAGCACGACCGGGCTGGAGCGCCGCCGACCTGGCCTCGACGCGGCGCCGCCCGGTCGCTATGTCGTGCTGGAAGTCGCCGACACCGGGTCAGGCATCGTCGCCGAGGAGCGCGAGCGCATTTTTGAGCCGTTCTATTCGACCAAGGCGCACGCGACGCAAGCCGGCGAGTTCGACGAGGCGACGGCCAGTGAGCCGCGCGGCGGCGGTACCGGCTTGGGGCTGGCCGTCTCGGCGGGGATTGTCAAGGATCACGACGGATGGATCGAGCTCGACGAGCGTCCTGGTGGCGGGGCGCGATTCCGCGTGTTTTTGCCGGCCACCGAGTAGCCACTTCCGTCGGCATGCGGTAAAACGACGCCTCCGAATGGATCGCACCGACCGCGCGAACATGCAGCTCCTGGTAGTAGAGGACGACGCCGCCATGCGCGAGCTTTTGCTCGAGTCGTTGACCGAGGAGGGCTATCGCGTCGATCTCGCGCCCGGCGGTCGTGCCGGAGTGGCGCGCGTGCGCCAAGGCGGCGTCGATCTCGTGGTCACCGACGTCAAGATGCCGGACATGGACGGCCTCGATATGCTGGCCGAGATCAAGGCCGCCGAGGCCGCTCCGCACGTCATCGTGGTTACCGCGTTCGGCTCGATCGAAACCGCCAAGCGCGCGCTCAAGCTCGGCGCGCACGACTACATCACCAAGCCGTTCGAGATCGACGATCTCCTGGTGGCGATCGAAAAGGCGCTCGACGAGCGCACGCTGCGCCGCGAAGTCGCCCGCCTGCGCAAAGAGGTCGCTCGCCCCTATCGCTTCGAAAACATCATCGGTCGCGCGCCGGCGATGCAAGACGTGTTCGCGCTCATCCGGCGGCTGGCCACATCGGCGGTCAACGTGTTGGTCACCGGCGAATCCGGCACCGGCAAAGAGCTGGTCGCGCGGGCGCTGCATTTTCACTCGCCGCGGGCCAAGAAGCCGTTCGTCGCGGTCAACTGCGCGGCCATCCCTGACACGCTGCTCGAATCCGAGCTGTTCGGCTACAAACGCGGCGCCTTTACCGACGCGCGCACCGACCGCAATGGCCTGTTCGTCGAGGCCGACGGCGGGACGCTGTTTCTCGACGAGATCGGCGATCTGACACCGGCACTACAGGCCAAGCTGCTGCGTGTTTTGCAAGAGCGCGAAGTCCGGCCGCTCGGCGCGCAGCGCTCCGAAAAGGTCGACGTGCGGGTGCTGTCGGCGACCAATCGGCACCTGGCGCAGCGCATGGCCGAAGGGCAGTTTCGCGAAGATCTGTTCTATCGGCTCAATGTCATCGAGGTGATGTTGCCGGCGCTGCGCGATCGCGGCGAGGACGTGCTGCCGCTGGCCGAGCACTTTTTGGTCGAGGCTGCCAAGCGCACCGGCAAGCCGATTCGCTCGTTCGAAGAGGCGGCGCTCAAGATCTTGGTGGGCTACTCGTGGCCGGGCAACGTCCGTGAGCTGGAGAATGTCGTCGAGCGTGCGGTCGCGCTCGCCGAGACCGCCACGATTCGCCCCGAGGATCTGCCGCCGCAAGTGCGCGAGCGCAAGTCGGTCGACGTGCTGCAGGGCGCGCTGGCCCGCAATTTGACGCTCGCCGAGCTCGAGCGCGAATACATCCACCGCATGTTGACGGCCGAGGGCGGCAACAAAACGCGCGCCGCGCAGCGGCTGGGGCTCGATCGCAAGACGCTCTACCGCAAGCTCGAGGAGTACGGCAAAGAGAGCGGGGAGCCGGCGCTGACCGCGGCCAAAGAGAGCGACCGCCGTCCCGAGCCGACCCTGCCGCCGTTGCCGTCGCGGGTCGATCGCCGGCAATTTCAAAGCAGCGGCGAAATCGACGATGCCGACGCACCGAGCGTCGGCCTGGCGGCGGGCGCCGACCTGGCGCGCGTCGAGGCGACAGCGCCGATCCCCAGATTCGACCCGGACGATGATCTATGAGCAAAACGACCTGGCTGCTGAAAAGTGAGCCGTCGGTCTACAGCTTTGCCGACCTTGTGCGCGACCAAAAGACCTGCTGGGACGGCATCGCCAATCCGGCGGCGCTCAAGCACATGCGCTCGGCTGCCGTCGGTGACACCTGCATCGTCTATCACACGGGGAGCGAGAAGCGCGCGGTCGGTCTGGCCACAATCACGCGGGCGGCCTACGCGCACCCCAAGACGGGCGAGGCGGTCATCGACATCGCCGTCGGCGCGGCGCTGGCACGGCCGGTCACGCTCGCCGAGCTAAAAGCCGAGCTGGTGTTCGAGGGCAGCCCGCTCGTCCGCGAAGGCCGACTGTCGTTCGTGCCGCTGACCGCGCCCCAGTTCGCGCGGCTGCGCCAGCTCAGCAAAACCAAGGGCTAGCGTGCTGTCCGGTTAATTCTGCAGGCTTTCGACAGCCGCCTCGACTCACTCGCTGCGTTGCACTGCCCTCACATACAGGCAGTATTCGTCGGACAGCGCGCCTTGCGCCCGAGCCGATCCGGCAGCCGCAAGATCCACACAATTAACCGGACAGCACGCTAGGGTCCGCGGCTCATCGGGCGAGGCGCGAGTTTTGATACAGCTTGACCAGCTCGATCAAGACGAACGGGATGAGCGAAATCACGGCGACGATCAACAGATCCGAGCCGCCGAGCGCAGCGGTCTTGAAGATCGGCCGGAAGGGCGGGATGTAGATGACCGCGGCCTGCAGCGCCAACCCGATCAGAGTGGCGCCCCATAGCGCGCGATTGCTGAAGACGCCGAGGGAAAAAAGCGATCGACGCTCGGAGCGGCAATTGAACGCATGCACCAGAGGCCCCACCGACAAAATGGCGAAGACCACGGCGCGCCCCCGCGCCAGCTCGTTGGCTGAAGCCGCGTGGCGCGGATCGGCCATCACGTGGGAGAACGCCCACAGCGCGGTCACCGCCATCACCAGCCCGACCAGGAACATGTTGAAATATTCGCGCTTGGACAGGATCGCACCACCCGGCTCACGCGGCGGCGCCGTCATCTGCGCCGGGTCGCGGCCGTCGACGCCGAGAGCCAAGGCCGGCAACCCGTTGGTGATGAGGTTGATCCACAGGATCTGAATCGGGGCCAGGGGAGTCTCCCAGCCGAGCAGCGACGCGGCGAGGACAAAGAGAACACAGCCCGTATTGCTAGATAAAAGAAAAAAGATGAACTTACGAATATTTGCGTAAATCGCGCGGCCCTCTTCGACTGCGCCGACGATGGTCGCGTAATTGTCGTCGATGAGGATAAGCGCTGCCGCCTCCTTGGTTACATCGGTGCCGGTCTTGCCCATGGCCACGCCTATCGACGCCACCTTGACCGCCGGGGCATCGTTGACGCCGTCGCCGGTCATGGCGCACACGAAGTCGCGCGCGCGCAGCGCCTGGACGATGCGCAGCTTGTGCTCGGCGGTGGCACGGGCAACGATCGACACGCGATCGATCTTCTCTTCGAGACTTTGCTGCTCCAGGGTATCGAGCTCGCCGCCAGTCAGAATCAGATCGTTGGGGTGCCACAGGCCGATCTCATCGGCGATGGCGCGCGCGGTCGCAGGATGGTCGCCGGTGATCATCATGGTGCGAATGCCGGCGCGTTGCGCCTCGGCGATCGCGGACGCGACCTCGGGGCGCGGCGGATCGACGATCCCGACCAGCGCCAAAAACGTCAACCCCTGTTCCCAGCTCGGCTCGGGAATACAGGGCCCAATTGGCGCATCGTGCCCCTGACGAAAGGCCAGGGCGATGACGCGCATCGAGGTCGCCGCCCAGCCGATCGCCTCATCGAGGATGCGCTGCCGCTCGGCGGCATCGAGCAGATGCGCCTGGCCCTCGCGCCACACGTGCGTCGAGTTGCCGAGCAGGACTTCCGGCGCACCACGGACGTACGAGCGCACGTGTGTATTGATGTTCACCAGCACGGACGCCATGCGCCGCGCCGAAGTGAACGGCTGCTCGCCCAAGACGCGTGCAGGAGACTCCCAACCAGCGCGCCGGCTGAGGACCACCAATGCACCGTCGGTCGGATCACCCTGTACTTCGACGCGACCGTCGGCATAGACGCTGACGTGCGCGCCGGGCGCATGCGCCGCGCAATCGAAGATCAACGCA
>JBBQIO010000239.1:0-6020 GCA_038325015.1 Polyangia bacterium | reverse complement strand
CCAAAAGTTGCGGGATATCCGCCGGATCATTTTGCAGATCCGCGTCGAGCGGAATCACCACATCGCCGCGCGCGGCGTCGAAGCCGGCGGACATCGCCGCGGTCTGGCCGAAATTGCCGGCAAAGCGAATGACGCGGAGCTCGGGGCGTGTTCCGGTCGCCTCTTTGAGCAGCGGCGCCGTCTGGTCGCGACTGCCGTCGTCGACGACGATGACTTCGGTGCGATGACCGAGCCTGGTCAGCTCGGCGAGCGCGCGATCGATGCCCGCCAGGAGCTCCGGAATCGAAGCCTCCTCGTTGAAACAGGGTATGACGATGCTGACAAAGTGTGCTTCCACGCCGCGAGCCTTACCACGGCGAGGGCATGTCCGCGAGGCCGGAGCGCAGCGTGCGCTCCTCTTGCCCTAGCTCGTAGACCCGCTTGAGTAGCGCGTCGGCGATCCGCTTGTGCGTCGCCAGCCGGTTGCTGGCGCGCTTGAATGGCGTCAGATCCATCGGCTCACCGAATACGGCGATCACCCGCTTGGTGCCACGTAAGTTGCCGGCGATGTCCGCGACGATGTTGTTGGACAGTCCATGAATGAACGCCGGCACGACGATGGGCCAGCTCTCCATGATCAGCTTGCCGACGCCCGGCTGCGCCGGTAGCGGCTGATAGGGATCGGCGTTCTGATTGCGCTTTCCCTCGGGGTGAAAGCCGACCAGCACCTGGCCGCGCCGCAGCTCGAACGCCACCCGTTCGAGCGCCCAGCGGTTGAACTCATGCTTGGCCGGCTCGCGAAAAAACGGCGGGAACATGCGCCCGCCGCCGACCAGCACATTGACCAGCAGCCCGTCGAGCCGCTTGTAGAAAAAGTCGGCGCGCACCGGGCACAGCACCGGCTGCCGGAGCGGCGTGTGTTGATGCAGGAGCAGCATCAACATGTACAGATCGAAGAAGCTGCGGTGGTTCGAGACCAGCAAGATCGGATCCTCGTAACGCAGACCGGACAATCGTTCGATCCCGTGGGGCTCGAGCATCCGCCGCGAGCCCAGAGTCATCCAGCCGACGCTGACCGTGCGCAGCCAGCGCTCGGTCGCCCCGCGCACGTGGCGATGCATCCAATCGAGGAGCTGCACGCTGACGCGCTCGAAGGGCTCCAGCTCCTCGATGGGAGGCGGCCGGTTCGAGATGTAGTGTGGGAAAGCTTCTTCGGTCGTCGATCGTGGCGGAGACAAGTCGGGCACTATAGGGATGATACTCGAACGACGACAGCGCGCGCTCCTGGCCGCCGGTCGCCGGTCGTTCCAGCCCTTGTGCCCACCGACAAGTCGTGGCAAGACGGCCCCATGCAAAAACCCCACAGCGGGGGCATCACCGGGAACATCAGCGGCAGCACCGGCGGAAGCAGGCCCGGCGCCGCCTTTTACGACGTCGACGGCACGCTGATCCGCACCAATATCGTGCATGTGTTCGCCTGGTACGCGCGTCACCAGCCAACGCTGGTCGGCTCGCTCTTCAAATCGGCCAAGATCGCGCTGTCGATTCCGGCATTCGCCTTCGCCGACCGACTCTCGCGCAAGACGTTCAATCAGCTGTTCTACGGTTACTACGCGGGCGAGCCCGAAGATCGGTTAGTTCTCCTGGCCGATGAGCTGTTCGAGGACGTCATCCGGCCGAGCATTTTTCCACGCGCGCGCCATCTGGTCGACGAAGCGCGCCGCGCCGGCCTGCGCCAGGTGCTGGTCACCGGCGGCCTGGACTTCACCATTCGTCCGCTGGCCGAATATCTCGGCATGGACGACGTCATCGCCAACACGCTCGAGTTCGACAAAGGCTACGCCACCGGGCAGCTCGGCAAGCCGTTCGTCGCCGGTGCGACCAAGGCCGTCATCATCCGCAACTATGCCGAGGCGCACGGCATCGATTTGCGTAAATCGTTCGCCTACTCCGACAGCCTTTCGGACTATCCGATGTTGACCGTGGTCGGCCATCCGACGGCGGTGAATCCCGATTTTCAGCTGCGCACTCTGGCTCGGTCGTACGACTGGCCGATTCTCGATCTGAATTAGGAGCTCTGCCTATGCGTGCCATTCGTCCTCGTCTTCGCGGCGCCGCCGACGAGCACATCGTGACGATCGACAGCGACAGCGCGCCGCGGATCTTTTTCCACGGCGAAGATCTGCACGCCGAAGATCTGCCCATCGGCACGCGCGTCATCTATCCGCGCAGCCCGCTCGAGGGGCTCCCCAATCCGCAAGCGGCGATTCGCTACGCGCTGCACCACCCCGAAGAGATGGAGCCACTGCACGCGCTCCTCTACCCTGGCATGAAGCTGACCATCGCGGTGGACGATGTGTCGTTGCCGCTGCCGCCGATGCGCCTGCCCGACGCCCGGCAGCAGGTGCTCGACGTCGTTCTGCCGATGCTCGCCGACCATGGCGTCGACGACATTCACATCATCATCGCGACCTCGCTGCACCGCCGCATGCACGACTGGGAGGTCAAGCGCATGGTCGGGCAAAAGACGTTCGACGCCTTTTGGCCCGACCGACTTTACAACCACGACGCGTGCGACCCCGACGGGATGGTCGTCCTTGGCAAGACGTCGCTCGGCGAGGTGGTCGAGACCAACCGGCGCGCGATGGAGAGCGATCTCTGCATCTACGTCAACATCAACCTGGTGCCGATGGACGGCGGCCACAAATCGATGGGCGTCGGCCTGTGCGGTTACGAGTCACTCAAGGCGCACCACACGCCCAAGGCGATTGTCGAATCGAACTCGTTCATGGACCCCAAGGCCTCGGCGCTCAACCATTCGGTCGAGCGCATTGGCAAGGTCGTGGACGAGCATATGAAGGTCTTTCATATCGAGACCGCGCTCAATAATCGAATGTTCGAAGGGCCGACCTCGTTCTTGATGAAAAAAGAGGACGAGTTCACCGAGATGGATCGCCTCAAGTTCGAGGCTCTATCGTGGACGCTCAAGCACACGCCGCGCGCGCTCAAGCGCGACATCTTCATGAAGGTGCCGTCGCCCTACGATTTGATCGCCGTGCACGCCGGGGCGACCGAGCCGGTGCACGCCAAAATCTTGGCCAAATGCTTCGAGCAATATTGTGTCCCCGTCGAGGGGCAGGCCGATATTCTGATTTACGGAATCCCTTATATATCTCCTTATAACGTTAATTCGAAGGCGCTCAATCCGCTGCTCGTGCAGGTCATGGCGCTCGGCTATTTCTTTCACATGTACCGGCACAACCCGCTGATAAAAAAAGGCGGCGTGCTGATTATCAGCCATCCCTGCTCGGATCAATTCGATCCCGTGCATCACCCGTCGTACATCGAGTTCTTCAATCGCTTACTGCCCGAGACGCGAGACGCCTACAAGCTGCAGCACAAGTATCAAGACGAGTTCGCGCACAACCCATCTTATGTAGAGATGTACCGTCACGGAAACGCCTATCACGGCGCCCATCCGTTCTATATGTGGTATTGGGGCCAGGCCGGGCGCGAGCATGTCGGCAAGGTGATCGTCGTCGGCAGCGACAACGCGACGGTGCCGGCAATGCTCGGCTGGGAGCGCGCCGAATCGATGGCCGAGGCAATCGCCATGGGGCGCTCCTATATGGGGCGGTCGGCGCAAATCACGATGCTGCACAACTCGCCTATTGTGATGACCGACGTGAGCGTCAAATAAGATGGCCGCACGCGACAAAGCGGCGCCCTTTTCCACCACGCTCGACGTCACGGCGACGTTGGCCGGGCGGCGCATCCTGTTCATCGGCGCCACCGGCTTCGTCGGCAAGGTCGCGCTGTCGATGCTGCTGCGGCAATATCCCGACGTCGGTAAAGTCTTCGTGCTGGTCCGGCCGGGCGCCGGCTCGTCGTCGGACGATCGCTTCTTTCGCAAGATCGCCAGCTCGCCCGTGTTCGACCCGATTCGCGAAGTGTGGGGCGCCGGGTTTGACGCCTTTTTGCACGAAAAGTGCGTGCCGTTGGCCGGCGATGTCTCGCGGCCGTTGTGCAATTTTTCTGCACCGGACCTGGAGAAGCTCGGCCAGCTCGATGTGATCATCAATTGTGCCGGGCTGGTCTCGTTCAATCCGTCGCTCGAGAGCGCGATTCGCATCAACGTGCTCGGACCGCGTCACACGCTCGACCTGGCGCGCCTGACCGGGGCCAGCGTGGTGCACGTGTCGACCTGCTTCGTGGCCGGTCAGCGCGACGATGAAGCCATGGAAGTGTGGGAAGACGAGCCGGTCATCGGCTATTTTCCGCGCCGGGGCGAGCTCCGCGCCGAGGACTTCTCACTCGACGCCGAGGTCGCCGATTGTCAGCGCACCATCGCCGAGGTCAAGGCCATGGCGGATGACCGCGCACACGTGTCGCAATTTCGCGATCAGGGCGCCAAGCGTCTGGTCGACGAAGGGCGCGATGCCGACGACGAGCGCACGTTGCGCATCGCAGTCCAGCGCGAGCGCAAGATGTGGGTCGCCGAACGACTGACCGCGCTCGGCATGGAGCGGGCGCAACATTGGGGTTGGCCCAACACCTACACCTACACCAAGTCGCTCGGCGACCAGGTATGCGCCGCCGCGACCGACGTGCGCACCTGCATCGTGCGGCCCGCGATTGTCGAATCGGCGATTCGCTATCCGATGCCGGGCTGGAACGAAGGCTTCACCACCACCGCGCCGTTGGCCTTTTTGTCGATCCGCGGCCACCGCAATTATCCATCGGGCGAAGGCGTCATGCTCGACCTAATTCCGGTCGACATGGTCGCGTCCGGTTTGATCATGGCCACAGCGGCGACCGTGGCCGGGCAGAACGAGTTGGTCTATCAGCTCGGTTCCAGCGACACCAATCCGCTGTACATGCGGCGTGCAGTGGAGCTCCTCGGCCTGCACAAGCGTCGCTACTACCAAGCGCGTCGCGCGCGTGGCGAGGGCTCGACGATATTGAACATCGCGCAGGCTCGCCTCGAGCCGATTCCCGTCACACGCGATCGCTTCAATCGCACCTCGGCGCCGCTGTGGAAGCGCGCCGCGGATGGATTGTCGTCGCTGATCGACAAGACGACGCCGCGCTGGGGCGCGCCGCGCTGGGCCGGCATGGCCGAGCACGCCAAGGAGCGCTTGGCGGCGGCCTCGGCGTTGGCCAAGCAGACCGACGATCTGTTTCAGCTGTTCATGCCGTTTATCTACGAGCGGCGCTACGTCTTTCGCTGCGATCACGCGCGCGCTCTTTACGCGCGGCTTTCGCCGGTCGACCAGCAGCTCTTGCCGTGGACGCCCGAGACGATCGACTGGCGCCACTACTGGCTGGAAATTCATATGAAGGGGTTGGAGCACTGGATCTTCCCCGACCTCGAAGAGGAGTTCGCGGCCAAGCCCAAGTCGGTCTACACCTACAAAGACCTGCTCGAAATGTTCGACGCCACGACCAAGCATCACAAGAGTCGCACCGCGATGCGCCTTTTGCCGACGCCGACGCCGGGCCGCAGCGACGAGGAAGACGACCGCAGCGACGGCGACCCGATTCGCTACACCTATGCGGATCTGGCCAACATGGCCACTCACGTCGCCGCCGAGCTGCACGCGTATGGGGTCGTGGCCGGCGATCGGGTGCTGCTCTTGTCGGAGAATCGCCCCGAATGGGGCATCTCCTACTTCGGCATCTTGAAGACCGGCGCGCAGGTCGTGCCGGTCGATTGGCAATCTAGCGCCGAGGATGTCGTGCGGCTGTGCCAGCACGGGGGCGTCAAGCTCGGACTGTGGTCGGCGCGCGTGGCCGAGCGCCTGGGTACGCTCGATGCGTCGATTCGCATGGTCACGTTCGATGACCTGTTTGCGCCGGGCACCTCGGCGCCGAGCAGCGCGCTGGTGCATCAGACCCGCGCCGACGAGGTCGCGTCGTTGATCTTCACGTCGGGCACGACGGGGCGCCCCAAGGGCGTCATGCTGTCGCACCGCAATTTTTCGTCGCTCCTGTCCAAGCTGGCCAGTGTTTTCGACATCGACCGTCACGACGCGCTTCTC
>JBBQIO010000238.1:0-6038 GCA_038325015.1 Polyangia bacterium | reverse complement strand
TGCCGAACAGCCCGGCCAGCCCCTCGGCGCTCTTGAGCAGCACGTTGCCGGTGAAGCCGTCGGTGACCGCGACGTCGATCGTATCGCCAAAGACATCGCGCCCCTCGATGTAGCCGACATACTCGAAATGCGCCGAACGATAGCCGCTCAAGATTGCGCTCGCCCGGCGTGTCAGCTCGGTGCCCTTGCCCGCCTCGGTCCCGTTCGACAGTAGACCGACACGCGGGCGCTCTTTTTTGTGCTCGACGCGGGCGTAGGCCGCGCCCATCGCTGCGAGCTGCGCCAGGGTCTCGGGCTTGATGTCGACGTTGGCGCCGGCGTCGAGGAGCGCACAGACGCCACCTTTACAGGGCAGCGTGGTGGCGATCGCCGGGCGGTCGACGTGCTGCGCGCGTCCGAGGACGAACAGGCCGAGCGCCATCATCGCGCCCGAGTTGCCCGCTGAGACGACCGCTTGGGCACGCCCGTCCTTGACCCACTGAAACGCCACGCGCATCGACGCATCCCGCTTGGAGCGGGCCGCGGTCGCGGGGTGATCGTCCGGTCCGATGACCTGGGTGGCGTGCTGGATCTGCAGATCGCCGCGCTCGCCCGGGCTGACCCCGAGACGCCTGAGCTCGGCTTCGATGCGTCGCTCGTCCCCGACGAGAACGACACGACAGCTCCCAACGCGAACGGCAGTCAGCGCGCCTTCGACCTCGGGTCGGGGCGCGTGATCGCTGCCCATCGCGTCGAGGGCGACGGTGAACATCTCAACCCAGAGCTAGGCCTTGGGCGTCGCGGTCTCTTCTTGCTTGATATCGAGCACGGTGCGCCCGGCGTACTTGCCGCAGCTCTGACAGACGCGGTGCGGCTGCCGGGGCTCGCCGCACTCGCAGCGGACGACCTTGGGCACGGGGCAGCTGCGCATCCACTGCGCGCGCCGGTGATCCCGCATGGCCTTACTTTTCTTTCGCTTCGGTACCGCCATTTTTCTTCGCCTTTCTAGCTAACCGTTCACTGCAATTTCACTACAAAATTCACTGATCTTGCTGCTTCACTGCTTGGGCGACGCGCCCAGCTGCGCCAACACCGCCAACGGCGAGGTGCTGGGCAGCTCGACGGGCTTGTGGCCACACTCGGCGACGTTCAAATCCTGGCCACACTCGGCGCACAGGCCGCGACAGTCGTCCTTGCACAGCGCCGTCATCGGCAAATTGACGATCAAGAGATCGCGGACCAGCGGCGTCAGGTCGACCGCCACCCGATCGTGGGTCAGCCGGTCGGGTTCGTCGGGGTCGATCTCGTCGTCGTCCTTGGCGTCCTTGACGTCTTGGGCGTGCTCTTCGGGGACGAACACGGCCTGCACCGGAATGTCCAGCCGCACCTCCGCAGCGCCGACGCAGCGCGAGCACGGCAAGGTCAACGCTGCGCTCAGCTTGCCGGTGGCCACGACGTCGCTGCCGTTTTTGAACAGCTGCACGTGCAGCTGTCCGGCGCGCTCCGGCCGGGCGTCGGTGTCGACCAGCGCCTCGTCGAGGAGAGCGGCGGGCACGAGTTCGCCGACGGTCAGCCCCTCGGGAGGTATCTCTTTGAGTTTATAGCGCAAAGGTGTGTGCCGAAAGAGTGCGGGAATATAGTCAAGACGAAGGTGAAGTCAAGCACGCAGGCGACGGGGCCGCCCACCGAGCGTTAAGTGGCCCCTAAGCGGCGGGTTCGACGGGCGCGCGATGGGTCATCATCACGATCGGTCGACCGGCCGCAATGTGCTCGGCGACGATCCGCGCGGCATCGGCCGGCCGCACGCCGTGGTACAAAAATGCTGCCGGAGCGGCGGTCGGCATCAACATCAGCATGCGCGTGACCTCGCCCGGTCGAACCTCGCGAATCAGCACGTTCGGACCCTTTTGGCAGCGGCCGAAGCAGCTATAGCGCTCGATCTGGGCGCTGTTGGCCCCGAGCGGGCAGCTGGCCAGCGCAGTCACAAACGCCGCGTACACAGAATCGGCGTCCCGCTTGTCGCCGCACTCGGGCCCCTTGCAAACCAGAACGTGAAACCGCGTGGGCACTACTTGGTTTCGGCCTCGTCAAAGGTAACTTTACCCGAATAGTGCGGCACCTCTTGGCGCAGGATGAAGGTCGTCGAGGCGATGACCTGACGGCCGCTTTCGATGGTCATGCGGTATTTCTTATTGCCCTCGATATCCTCTTTGTCGAACTCCATCGTGTTGAATAGGACGCGGTCGCCCTTCTGCATGAAGTTCTCGGTGTTGACCTTTTGCGTGTGCGCGCCGGCGGTCACGTCGTAGATGTTGAGCATGACCTGGACGTCGTTGACCGGGTGGGCGAAAAACGCGGCGAAGCTCATGTTGAGCTTGCCGGTCTTCTTGTCGTACCAGAGTGCGCCTTTGTTGAGCCCCTTGAGCGTGGCCACGTAGCTCGATACCGAGCTCCAGTGCGTCGGCAGCGGCTTGTCGCTAATGATGATCTGCCCCTTCAAGACGTCTTCGGGGGCCGGGCCTTTGGCGGCGGCGACGCCGGGCTGGAGCGCAAGGCCAATCAGTGACGCGAACACAACCGTCGAGACGCGCGAGGTGAGCATGGGGCAGGGGCTCCTGGGAAACGAAGGAGTCCCTACTCTAGAAAAAAGCGGCGTCCGGGTAAAGGCCGGTCAAACGCTCAGCCTTCGCCGAGGAGTTGCGCGATCGCCGCCAACGACTCGGGCGTCGCCTCGCCGAGCTGCCGCGCCAGAAGAAGGAGCGGCCGGGCGGTCTGACGGTAGAGCGTCTCCTGTGGATGGCCGGCCAGCTCCTGCAGATGGCGCTCGACGACCCGAAGATCGCCGCGCGCGATCGGGCCGGTCAGCGCCTCGGGCAAGCCGCGCTGTACGACATTTTCCGCGCTCGATGCCAAGAGCCGGCCGAGCGCGTGCACCGCCACGTCAACGGGCAGGCCGGCTTGCACCAGCAGGGCACGTGCGGCATCAACCAGGCCGAGCGCGTGGTTGGCCACCAGTACCGCAGCGGCGTGATAGCGGCCGAGCTGCTGCGCGTCGAGCGACAGCGGCGTGCCGCGCAAAAGCGCGACCCAGGTGGCAGCCACCACCCGCCCGACGGCGTCGCCTTCGATGCCGAACACCGTTCCCTCAAGCGACGACTCGGCCCCGGACAGGGCGCGCAGGGGGTGCAGTAAGGCTGCACCTTTACACCGATCGAGAACGTGGCCGAACGCCTCGGTCGCGGGCAACGCCCCGGCGCAGTGCAGCACCACGGGCGGCTCCGGCTGCGCCGCGACCAAGAGCTCGGCGACCTCGCTGATCGCGTTGTCCTTGACCGCCACCAGGATTTCGTCGGCGTGCGGGATCGGTCCGCCGTGGCGCCGCGACCAGGTGCGCACGACACATCCGGCGTGGGTCAAGGCCGTGTAAAGCGCGCGCGCCACTCGGCCGTCGCCGGCGATCAGGCGCACCGGCACAGCTGTCATAACGGAGCCCGATAGAGCCCGTGGCCGCTGATGTATTCGGCGACGTTGTTCGGCACCAACCCGTCGACCGATCGATGCTGGCCCAGGCGCTGCCGGACATCGGTCGAGCTCACCGACGGCAGCTCCAACTCCGGCACCGGCGCGGCACCGGAGTGATCGGGCGCCGAGCCGCTGCGGCCGACGACGATAAACTCGGTCAGCGTGCGCAGCTCCGGCCAACCGTGCCACTGTTCGCGCTCGGCCAAAAGATCGGCGCCGATGATGACCGCCACCTGGTCCCCCGGATGGCGCACGTGCAGCGCCTTGACGGTCTGTAACGTGTAGCTCTCGCCGCCGAGCTCCTCTTCGATGCGACTGACCTCAACGCGGCCGCCGAAGATCGCCGCCGCCCGCTCGCACATCGCCACGCGATCGTCGTACGACGCCAGCACCTTGCCGAACGGATGGTGAAACGTCGGCACCATCCAGATCACGTCGATGGCCGGCCGCGCGGTCGCCAAAACATAGGTGCACACCAGCTGATGGCCGACGTGCGGCGGATTGAAAGAGCCGCCGAAAATCGCTCGCCTCGTGCCCATTGGCGAATCAGGCCAGGTCGGGCGCGCCGGTCAGCTCCAGGCTTTTGTGCCACAGCGCTGCCGCGAGCTCGGAGTCTTGGGCCAGCTTGCCCGGGGTCACGGTGCGACTGGTGTCGTAGTACTTGCCGTTTTCTTGCGCGCAGTCGGGCGAGGTCGCGCAGTAGAGCGTGGTCTTGGCGCCGTCTTCGTTGCTGAGCATAAAGAGCTTAATCACCGGCCGGAGCAGCGCCGGCACCTCGCGCCAGACGTCGCTGGCCACCACGCCCGGGTGCAGCGAATAGCTGTGGATGCCTTTTTCGCCGAGCCGGCGGGCCAGCTCGACGGTGAACAGCACGTTGGCCAGCTTGGAAACAGCGTACTCGGAGAGGCCGGCGCGCGATGTTGTGACGCGCTTGACCGCGTCGAAGTCGATGCCCTTGGCCGAGTAGTGCGATTTGGACGCGACGTTGACGATGCGCGTGCCGAGCGCGGGCCGCAGATGCGGTGCCAACAAGAGGGTCCATAAAAAATGGCCCAGGTGGTTGGTGCCGAACGCAATCTCGAAGCCGTCTTTGGTCAGCCCGCGCTTACCGGCCAGACCGGCGTTGTTGATCAGCAGATCGATCGGCTTGCCGAGCGCAATGACCTGCGCTGCCGCCGCGCGCACCGATGATAAATCGCCGAGGTCGAGGGCCACGAAGTGAGCTTCGCCGCCGGCCGCGACGATGCCGTCGACCACCGGCTGGGTGCGCTCCTCGGAGCGGCAGGCCAAGATCACGACCGCGCCGCGCGCCGCCAGCTTCTCGGCGGTGACCCGCCCGATACCCGTGTTGGCGCCGGTGATGACCGCCGTCTTACCGACCAGATCTTTTTGTTCGCCCATGGCGACGGACGATACCAGTCTTACACCTCAGCGGGGCACAGCGCGGCGATCTCCCCGCCGAGTCGGCGCAGCTCGTCGGCTTTGACCACCCGCAGCTTGCCGGCCTTCTCTTCGGTGACTCCGATCTCGCGGAGGTAGCCGAGCGCGGTCTGGTAGGTGGCGCTGATGCACGCTTCGCGCCGGCGCACCTCGCCGGTGTAGTAGAGCTTGTCGCCGAGCTCGGCGATGCGGCGCAGCGCCTCTTTTTGCGACTGCTCCTCCGGATGCAGAAGGAGCGCGCGCGCGACCACGCCGTAGGATTCAACGAAGTCGACCACCAGCCCGGCCAAGAGCGACGCGTGCGCAGCATGCGTGGCGACCAACGTGACGGCGGCGTCGGCGACCGAAAAAAGGCCGGCGGCCAAGAGGCCGGCCAAGGTCTCGTCGAAGATGGTCTCGAAGCGCTCGTCGACCCGATAGATAAACTCGAGCTTGAGCAGGCGGGACAGCTCGAGCGTACGCGCCCGCAAGACATTGCGTGCGACGGCGATCGTTCCCGCCGGACCCTCGCCGCGCGCCGCCGAGTGCGCCAGACAGACCAGCGCTTCGGCGACAAACAGGTGGATGGCGTTGTTGCGGTAGAATGCGAGCCGCCCGCGGCGCTCGTCGGGCACGGTGTAGATCTCGTCGAGTGGATGGGTGGGCGCGGTCGAGGCGTCGTGCAGAAGCGGAGTGCCGTGCCCGGAGCGCACTTCGATATCGCCCTCGCCGCCCAGGAGCTCGAGCGCGCGGTCAAGGGCGCTGGCGTCGAGGTCACCCTGGGCGTCGAGCAGGGTCTCGCCGAGTCGCCCGCCGGCATGGCGCGCGCGCGCCACCAAAAAGCCGGCCGCGTCGATGAGGGCCTCGCGCGTGACGCCGCGCTTGCCGCTGGCCAGGAGCGCAGAGGCCGCCAGCGAGGTCGGCGTCACGGCGGTGACACGGTTGATGCCGTAGACGATGCGATAGGCCAGCTTCTGCGTCGCCGCACGGCGGGCGTCGTCCTCGGCCGGGACCACCACGTCGTCCTCGTCCCAGGCGACCATCGCGCCGTCCTGGCGCAGCGTCGCTCCAAGCGCCAGCGGCTCGCCGAACTGCACTTTGACCCGCCCATACTGACC
>JBBQIO010000237.1:0-6049 GCA_038325015.1 Polyangia bacterium | reverse complement strand
CCTCGGGCAGGCCGCCCTGGAAGAAGGGCATCTTCTCGAACAGATCCTTGAGCGAGCCCATGCGCTGGATGACCCGGATCTGATCCAGGAAGTCCTGCATGTCGAACTTGCCCTTCAACATGCGGACGGCGTCTTCTTCGGCCTTCTCGGCGTCGACGACGTCTTCGAAATCTTTCATCAGGCCGACGATGTCGCCCATGCCCAAGATGCGGCTGGCCAACCCCTCGGGGCGAAACTCTTCGAGCTTGTCGAGCGACTCGCCCATGCCCAGGAACTTGATCGGCTTGCCGGTCACTTCCTTGATCGACAGCGCCGCGCCGCCGCGGGCATCGCCGTCGAGCTTGGTCAGGATCACGCCGGTGACGCCGACGCGGTCATTGAACGTCTTGGCGGTGTTGACCGCGTCCTGGCCGATCATCGCGTCGATGACGAAGAAGACTTCGGCGGGCTTGGTGCGACGCTTGATCTCGTCGAGCTCGGCCATCAGCGGCTCATCGATCGCGAGGCGGCCAGCGGTATCGAACAGCACCACGTCGCGATTGGTCTCGAATGCGTGCTTGACCGCCGCTTCGCAGATCTCCGGCGGGCTCTTGCCCTCCAAATGGAAGACCGGGACGTTGAGCTTTTTGCCCAGCACCTTGAGCTGCTCGACGGCGGCCGGACGATAGATGTCGGCCGCGACCAGGAGCGGCCGGCGCTTCTGCTTCTCGAACCAGCGCGCCAGCTTGCCGACGGTGGTCGTCTTACCGGAGCCCTGAAGCCCGACCATCATGACGCTGGTCGGCCCCTTCTTGGCGTACTCGATGGTCGTATCGACCGGGCCCATCAGCTCAATGAGCTTCTCTTGGCAGATGCGAATGAAGTGCTGGTCGGGTGTCGCCGACAGCGCGCGATCGCCAATCTTGGCGCGCAGCTTGACCGAGGTGCCGAGCGCCTCCTCTTTGACCCGTTCGAGGAAGGTCTTGGTGACCTTGAACTCGACGTCGGCTTCGAGTAGCGACATGCGCACATCGCGCAGCGCGGCCTCGATGTTGTCTTCGGTCAGCTCGGCGACCCCGGTCAGCCGAGCTTTAGCGTTGCGAAAGCCCTTGGAAAGTGTCTCCAACATGGCAGCGCTCATACCACAGGCGCGCGCGGGGTGGTCGTCTTACGGTGCTTGATCGAGCGAGTTGAGGTAATTGGCGAGCGTTTTGGAAATCACTGGGGCCGTGCCGGTGTCGTCGACCTGCTTTTTCCACGCCTCGTAGGCCGGCTGAAAGGGCGGCAGTGGCGCCGTCTCCTCCAGCACCTTGGCGGCGCTCTCGGCGAGCGCATCCCGGGTCAGCACCAGGTGCAGCAGCAGTCCCTGTGTCGTCTTGCCGTTTTTGAGGATCAGATCGTCGAGTCCGACGTGCATGACCACGCCCAGCGTCGGATGCGACTCGATCTTCTCGACCACGAATGTGGACTGCTCCTCGCCGGGTCGCGCCCAGTAGTTCCAGCGCTGGCCGACCTTGAACTTGCCGTCGACCACATCGGTCAGCTGCGTTTTTTTGTGGCAACCGCTCGACGACAGAAGAGTGGCGAGCGCCAGTGCGGCCAGTAGGGCAGGGAGCGAGGTGCGACGGGCGACAAACAGTGGGCGACGCATGGGTGGAGTTATACTCCGACCGCCATGAGGTTTCTCCTTTCGATGTTGGCGGTGGCCGTTCTCGGCGCCCCGCGAGTTGCGCTTGCGGTCGAGGTGGGCTGCGCGCCGGCCGAAAAAGGCAGCACCACGCTCGACGGTCTGACCGACGAATGGGCGGAGGTCGAAGGTGCTGACGGCGGCGGCGACGATCCCGGCTTCACCTTCAAATGCGCGCTGGAGAACGAGACCCTTTTCCTGCTCGTGGACGTGCGCGATCACTACTTTGTCCGCACGACGCAGAACGGCGCCGGCGAAGACCACTTCGTGCTCGAGCTCGGCGGCCGACGGTTGGGTATCTATCCCGGCGACGCCGCGCGCATCAAAGATCACGTCGTCGGCGGCGACAAACGCATCAGGACCGCGTCGGCGCTGCAGGAGCACGGCTGGGCGGTCGAAATCTCGCTGCCGCTTTTAGCGCTGCCGCGTTGGAAGCACGGCGCCGCTCGCCTGCCGTTTTCGCTCACCGTCGACGATTGCGACTCCAAGGCGACGCGCAAGACCGAACACACCGCGGCCATCGACGGCGAGCTGGTGTTCTCGGCCGCCGCCCGCCTGCTCGACGGCTTCTTGGCGGCGGAGAAGCTGTCGCCAACGCTGATCAGCTTCGACCAGCCGATCGCGACCGGCAAAAAATCGGGCGGTCGCGCGCTGGTGATCGGACAGGATCTGGTGTTTCTCGTCGACGATTCCTATGTCTTTCAGCAGTTGCCGGTGGCCGACCGACGCGACATCAAAGAGGTCAAGCTCATCGACCTCGGCGGTGACGGCCGGCAATCCGTCGTCGTGCGCTACGTCGAGCGCTCGCAGCCCGACGCGATGAACAAGGAAGTCGGCTCGCGCGAGGTGCTGGCCGTCTATCGCCCCGACAGCGAGCAGGTGCGGCGGCTATTCGCCACCGAGGTCGCCAAGACGAGCGGCGCGCGCCATCTCGGCTCCAAGGTAGCGTTCGTGCGGCGCGGCAGCGCAACCGACCTCGTGCTCGACGCCACACCCGCCGTCGGCTGGAGCGCGGCCACGTTCGCCGAACAGCCGAGCGACGACATGGTCCCGATTCTTTTACCTTGGTCGTCCGACAAGCACGCCCGCTACGTGTTTCACGGGCAGGAGTATCAACGTCAATGAGCGCTGTTTTCGGCTGTACCGCGGGCTGCACCGCGACCTTCCCGCTCGACCGACCGATCTACCGCTGCCCGAGCTGCCAGTCGCTGCTCGAGGTCCGTCACGATGTCGCGGCGCTCAAGGCGACCGACGGCGCGGCCTGGCGCGCCCGCTTCGACGAGCGGCTGATGCGTCCGCCGTTCGGCTCCGGCGTGTGGGCCAAGCGCGAATGGATCTGCCCGGTGCGCGACGAGAATGTCGTCTCGCTCGGCGAGGGATCGACGCCGCTGGTGCCGGCGCCGAAGCTGGCCCAGGAGCTCGGCCTGGGCGCCCTCCATCTCAAGCAGTGCGGCGTCTCGCATACCGGATCGTTCAAAGATCTCGGCATGACCGTGCTGGTCTCGATGGTCAAACAGATGGTCGAGGACGGGGCGCAGATCCGCGCCGTGCTCTGTGCATCCACGGGCGACACCTCGGCGGCGCTCGCGGCCTACGCCGCCGCGGCCGGTGTGCCCGCGGTGGTGATCCTGCCGCGCGGCAAGATTTCCACTGCACAGCTGGTGCAGCCACTGTGCGCCGGGGCGCGCGTCTTGGCGCTCGACACCGACTTCGACGGCTGCATGCGCGTCGTCGACCGCCTGGCCTCCGAGGAGGGCTACTACCTGGCCAACTCGATGAACAGCCTGCGCCTCGAGGGGCAAAAAACCGTCGGCGTCGAGATCGTGCAGCAGCTCGGCTGGGAGGCGCCCGATTTCGTCGTCATCCCCGGCGGCAACCTGGGCAACGTGAGCGCGCTCGGCGCCGGGTTCGATCTTCTCTTCCGGCTCGGGGTCGTCGACCGGTTGCCGCGCATCATCGTGGCGCAGGCGGAGGCGGCCAACCCGCTCTATCGCGCGTTCAACAGCGGCTGGCGCTACGAGCCGGTGGTGGCCCAAACGACGCTCGCGTCGGCCATCCAGATCGGCCGGCCGGTATCGATCCACAAGGCGATTGCTGCACTGCAAAAATATGACGGCGTCGTCGAGCAGGCCAGTGAGCACGAGCTGTCCGACGCGGCGGCGCGTGCCGATCGCTTCGGCTTCTTCAACTGTCCGCACACCGGCGTGGCCCTGGCGGCTCTGGAAAAACTGGTCGGCAAAGGCGTGGTACCCAAGGGGGCGCGCGTGGTGGTCGTATCGACGGCTTCGGGCCTGAAATTTGTCGACTTTAAGGTCGCCTATCATGAAGCCGTCGCGCAAGCGGCCGAGCACAAATGGGCCAACCGCCCGACGTTCGTCGAGACGACGGCCACGCCTTCGGGAGATCCCTACGACGACGTGCGCCGCGTGCTCGACGCAGCGCCGCCAATGCCTGCGCAGATGTAGGCAGATCCCGCACCCGCCGAACTTTTACGATCCGGCGCCAACCATGCAGTTATTGGTTCTGCCGTAATAGTCGTGGTATTCTAGAACCGGTCAGTGGCCAACCCATAGGAGGACTTCATGCGGCTCGTCTCAATGTTTGGATGCGCGATCCTGGCGCTCGGCGGATGTGCAACCGGTTCATCGATGTCGCGTGGAACTGCGGCCCTCGCCACGGCTCAGACGGTCAACGTAGTCAATTGCCGCAACGGTAACGCGCCGGCGTGCAACGATGTCGGCCTGAGCTACGCAACCGGCCAAGGCGTCGAGCACGACGACGATCTCGCCGCGCGCCTGTTCGACAAGGCCTGCTCGCTCGGCGACCACAACGGCTGCACCAATCTGGGCATGATGACCGCGCATGGCCGCGGCGTCGCGCAGGATCTCAAGCGTGCAGTGTCACTCCTCCGGATGTCGTGCGACGCCGCCGACGGCCGCGCCTGCTTGGCGCTCGGCAAGCTCTACTTCGAAGGCACCGGCGTCGACCGCAACGAAGGCACGGCGGCTAGTCTTTACGCGCAGGCCTGCTCGCACGGGGCCATCGAAGCGTGTAGCAACCTCGGCGATCTGTACGTGCACGGGCGCGGCGTTCCGCAGAGCGACGTCCGCGCAGTGGCGCTGTTCCAGGAAGCATGCAGCGGCAATGACGCCGACGGCTGCTACAACCTCGGCTTCATGAGCGCAAACGGCCGCGGCACCACGCAGAACGACGTCCGTGCAGTGGCGCTCTACCAGACCGCGTGCAATGCCGGCATCGGCGAGAGCTGCGGCAACCTCGGCTTCATGTACGCCAACGGGCGCGGCACCGACCAGAATGACAACGAAGCGGTCGCGCTTTACCAGAAGAGCTGCGACGCCGGCGTTGTCGAGAGCTGCGGCAATCTCGGCTTCATGTACGCCAACGGACGCGGCGTGCCGACCAACATGACCAACGCGATCGCGCTTTTCCAGAAGGCCTGCCACGGCGGTAACCCCGAGGGTTGCAGCAATCTCGCGGCGGTCTATGCCAGCGGCCGGGCGACGCAAAAACCGTCGGATCCGTCGAGCGCTGCGCCGGCTTCCAGCGCGCAGACCGTCACGCCCGTCGCCAGCAACCAGTAGCCGCAGCTTTCTGCCCTCCCACTTCCCTTCTCCCTTTATGACCGTGAGTCCGTCAGCGGCCCGTGCGCTGGTCATCGCCAGCGCACAAGCTGAGGGCTTTCATCGCGTCGGGCTGGCTCCGGTCAGCGAGCTGCCGCGTTTCGCCGCGTACCAAGCGTGGCTGCAAGCGGGCTATGCCGGCGAGATGGAATATCTGCACACGCAATCCGAGCCGCGCCGCGAGCCGGCCCAGCTTCTGGCCGGGGCGCGCACGCTGGTGACGGTCGGGCTCTCTTACGCACATCCCGCGCCCGACGACACAGACCTTTCCCCCGGCCCCCAGGGCACCATTGCCCGCTACGCGCGCGGTGCCGATTACCACACCATCCTCAAGAGCAAGCTCTATCGCCTGCGCAACCGTTTGGCGGTGGCGCTCGGGCGCGAGGTCGTGTGTCGCCCGACCGTCGACACCGCGCCCATCTTGGAGCGCGAAGCGGCGGCGCGCGGCGGCCTCGGCTTCGTGGCCAAGAACACCATGCTGATCGCGCCCGGGCTGGGCAGTTATCTCGTGCTCGGCGAGCTGCTCTTGGAGCTGGAGTGTGAGCTCGACACGAACGAAATCGCGCCTCGCTGCGGCAGCTGTCGCGCCTGCATCGATGCCTGTCCAACCGGCGCGTTCGTCGACGCCTATGTGCTCGATGCACGCCGCTGCATCTCCTATCTGACCATCGAGCTGGTGGGCTCAATCCCGCGCGAGCTGCGTGCGCTGGTCGGCGATCGCGTGTTCGGTTGCGATGTATGC
>JBBQIO010000236.1:0-6064 GCA_038325015.1 Polyangia bacterium | reverse complement strand
GGCTCGCCCGGCCAGACATCGAGGAGCGCGGCGCCCACCGCTCCCTCGTCGAGCGCATCGCGTAACGCATCGCCAGCGAGAACCTCGCCCCGCGACGAATTGACGACCCATGCACCGCGCGGCAAAAGCGCCAGGCGACGCGCATCGATGAGGCCGACGGTGCGGTTGGGGTCCGAGCGCTCAAGCGGTATGTGCAGCGTCAGCACGTCGACGCGCGGCAAAAGCTCGTCGAGCGCAACGAAGTCGCCTGCCTCGCGCCTGGCGCGCGGCGGATCGCAGAGCAGCACTTGACCACCCAGCGCGCGGGCCACGCGCTCCACGCGCTTGCCGACGTTGCCTACCCCAACGATGCCGATGCGAAGGGTGAACGGATCGCGCCCGTTGACTAGCGCCGCTGTCAGGAGAGCCGTGGTCCACCACTCGGCCACCGACGAGGCATTGGAGCCCGGCGCCGACGCCCACGCGATGCCGTCGCGTTCGAGATGGTCAAGATTGAGATGGTCGGTCCCGATGGTCGACGTAGCCACGAAGCGAACCCGGCTGCCGGCCAAGAGCGCCTCGTCGACGCGCACGGTCGAGCGCACCAAGAGCACGTCCGCGTCGGCCACGGCATCGCGATCGATTTCTGTCGACGCCAACGGCACGACCTCGCCGAGCCCGGCGAAGGCTTCCTCGACCAAGGCGATGTTGCGGTCGGCCACGATGCGCATTTGTCTCGTCAGAGACTAACCGAGTCCGACCCGATCGAGCGCGACCCGCTGCCGCGGCGCCCTTTGCGATATGCTGCGCGCCATGTCCTCGCCTCTCTCCATCGCCGAAATCCGCGCCATTCACGACCTGGCGCTGCCCGATCTGCTCTATCGCGCGCAAGGCATTCATCGCGCCCACCATGCCGCCGACGAGGTGCAGCTGTGCACACTCTTATCGGTCAAGACCGGCGGCTGTCCGGAAGATTGCTCCTACTGCCCGCAGAGCTCGCACTACGACACGCCGATTTCGGCCGAACGCTCGCTCGAAGTCGACGAGGTGCTCGACGCCGCCGACCGGGCGCGTGCCGCCGGTGCGACACGCTTTTGCATGGGCGCGGCCTGGCGCGAGGTCAAAGACGGACCGGCGTTCGACCGCGTGCTCGACATGGTTCGCGGCGTCAGCGCGCGCGGCATGGAGGCGTGCGTCACGCTCGGCATGCTCAACGACGCGCAGGCGCGCCGCCTCAAAGAGGCTGGCCTGACCGCCTACAACCACAACCTCGACACCTCGCGTGCGCACTACAAGTCGATCATCAGCACGCGCACCTACGACGACCGGCTGGCGACGCTCGAACGTGTGCGCAATGCCGGCATCACCGTGTGCTCGGGCGGCATCATCGGCATGGGCGAGTCCATCGACGACCGCTGCGCCATGCTGCACACTTTGGCTTCGCTCGATCCGCAACCGGAGAGCGTACCGATCAATACTCTGGTCGCCGTCGAGGGCACGCCGATGGCCGCGCTGCCGCCGGTCGAGCCGCTGGAGCTGGTGCGCATGATCGCGACGGCGCGCATCTTAATGCCCAAGACGCGGGTCCGCTTGTCGGCCGGTCGCATGAGCCTGTCGCGGGAGGCGCAGCTGTTGTGCTTTTTCGCCGGCGCCAATTCGATCTTTTATGGCGAGAAGCTTCTGACGACGGGCAACCCTGACACCGCTGAGGACCAGGCGCTCTTGGCCGCGGCCGGAATGCGCGCGGCCCCGTCGCAGCAAGTGGTCACGCACCAAGAATGACCGTCGCGGTAGCGCCGCGGCGTATTGCCGTCGTCGGGTCTGCGAGCGGCGTCGGCAAAACCACACTGGCCCGTACGCTAGCGTCGCGCCTCGGCGCGCGCTTCATCGAATTCGACGCCCTGCAACACGGACCCAACTGGGTGCTGGCGAGCGATGCCGAGCTGCGGGCGCAGCTCGAGCCGATCATCGCCTGCGACGCGTGGGTCATCGACGTGCTGGCCGAGCGCGTCGTGGGCACGCTGATCCTCGACGCGGCCGAGCTTGTGGTGTGGCTCGATCTGCCGCCGTGGGTTTGGTTGCCCCGTCTACTTGTGCGCTCGACGCGTCGCTGGTTTTCGAAAGATGCACTGTGGAACGGCAACCGCGAAACGCTGGCCGGTATTTTTTGGGAGAAGGACGGCCTCCTGCCGCACGCGTTTCGCGCCTATTTTTGCCGCCGCGGGACGATGGCCGCGCGACTCAACGGCTACGTGGCGCACTCGGGAAAACGCATCATCCGGCTATGCACCGTCGCTGAAGTGGCGGCATTTTTAGCGGCATTTCCCGGGTGACTTGACGCAGCTCGATGCGCGGCCGCTGCTCGATGCCGCGCTCGACTACAGTCATGCCGCGGCTGATCAGCGCGATCGAGGCGTGTTCGCAGTGTGCAGCTACAATGGACTCGACGTCGCACGTTTCTTGATCAACCCGCCGTCGGCCGAAGCGGTGCGCACGCCGCTCCTCTACAGAATCCCGATCGCGGCTTCATCGGTGACCTCGACGGGCTGGCCTCGCCGATGAGCGCGCTCGATCTGTTTTCACCGGCCGGCCTGGTACGGCGCCGAGCAAGAGCTCCACCCGCCGGATTTTTGTCCAGTCGCGGCTGCCCGGCGGCGTGTACGTTTTGCTCGAACGACGTCACGGGCCGCAAGTTTCGCGATCGCAGCGCCGCGTCGGTCAGCACCGAGGTGCGCCTGTTCGTTGAGCGGTTCGGTCAACGCGCGTTCAGCTTCTTCGCCGATTCGTTCGCCGTCGGCCGCCGTCGCATCGCCGAGCTGTGCGCTGCCCTGAAAAGCAGCGGCGCGGGGCCCGTGTACTGGACCTGCACAGCCCATCCGGCGCATCTCGATCGTGCCACGCTCATCGTAAAAAGCGCGACACGGGCGCCCTCGACGCATTATGTTGCACGAATGCAATTCGGCTCAGACGACAACGCAGACAGTAGTGCAGTCGAAGATCGGCGCGGCAGTCGCTTTGGCGGGCCTCTGATGCTCGGCGGCGGCGGCCTTGGGATCGTCGGCGTGGTCATCTACATCCTGATTCAGGTCCTCGGCGGCGGCGGCGGCGGCGGTGGCGGCGGCGGCAGCGCGGACAACGATGTGCCCACCTCGGGGCAGCCTCCAGCGACGGCACCGGCCAATCCCGAGGCGCTTGGCGGTAGCTGCCAAGGCGTGACCTCGACCAGCGATCCGGCCAAGTTTGTCTCGTGCGTCGTGAGCAGCGTGCAGCGTTTCTGGGGCAAAGATTTTGCCACGCGCGATCGGGCCTATGAGCCGGCGCATCTCGTGCTTTTCACCGAGGCGACCGCTTCGGCCTGCGGCACGGCGAGCGCCAGGACCGGCCCGTTCTACTGTCCGCGTGACAAAAAAGTGTATCTCGATCTCGGCTTCTTCCAGGAGCTCAGCCGCCGGTTCGGCGCCAAAGGCGGCGACTTCGCCGAGGCCTATGTCATCGCGCACGAGTACGGCCATCACGTGCAGGATCTGCTCGGCACCGAGCGCAAGATGCGCGTCGCCAGCGCGCAAAATCCGTCCGAGGGCAATCATCTGTCGGTCAAACTGGAGCTGCAAGCCGACTGCTTGGCCGGCGTTTGGGGCCACGCGGCGTATGATCGTGGCAACGTCAGCTCGACGGAAATCGAGCAAGCGCTCGACGCAGCCGCAGCCATTGGCGACGACCGCATCGAAAAACAGACGACCGGCCAGGTGCGCCCCGAGACGTTCACGCACGGCTCCTCGGCCGAGCGCCAACACTGGTTCTCGGCCGGCTTCCATACTGGCGATTCCAGCTCGTGCGATACCTTCGCCGAGTAGCCTGACCGCTAGTCCTCGTCGCTGTCGCCCGATGCGCTACCGCCCATGCGCGTGATGTCCTCTTTTTTGACGCCGTGGGGGTCGATCTTTTTGACGGCCGCTTCGAGCTTGTCGATCGTCTCGTCGAACTCGAAGTCGCCGCTCTTCTTGAAGCGCAAAAAATTGACCCGCGCGACGACGTAGTTTTTGAGATACGCGCTCTGCAATCCACGCTCCTTGAGTGCGTCAACCACTGCCACGACTGCGTCGTCGAACGCCAGCAGCCGATCGGCGCGGCGCTCGCGCAGCGCCAGGCCGTTTTGTAGCGGCTCGTCGACGAAATTTTCCAGCCGGCGAACGATCGGCGCGTAGGCTCCCGCGGAATAGCGCGGACGCTTTTCGTACGCCGCGCCCAGCGTCGCGAAGTGCGGCTCCTCGAAGATCGCCGCGTAGTCGCTCTCCGGATCGCGTGGTGACGCACCGACCAACCCACGATACATGCGGATCACTTCGAGCGACCGCTCCTTGAGGTTGTGCGCCTTCTCGGTGTTGAGCGCCAAAATCTGATAGGCGATCTCCTCGTCGGGCAGGACGAGCGCCACCAGCGTGCGCATGCCCAAGAGGCGCATCGCGCCGAGCCGATGGTTGCCGTTCGGCGTCCAGTACATCCCGTCGTGGCGCACCGCGATGATCGGATCGAGATAGCGCTCGACGCGCTCCATGGCACGGGCCAATTTTTTGAGGTGCGCGTCGGACCGGTCGCGCTGATAGGGCGTGGGCTCAACCTTGTCGATGGGCAGCGCCGCCAGCACGATCGGATTGCCGCCGATGGGATCGGCGTACACCGCCAGGACTGCGCCTCCGTCTTCGGCAATCGCCGCGACCAGCGCCTGAGCTTCCTTCGAGGTCGAGGCCGACGCCGCTCCCTGGGCGACCTCAGCGGGCGACAGCCCCTTGGTTCCCCCGTCGACCTTCTTGCGCGGGGCGGCGCGCTTTTTCTTGCCCTTGTCAGTGAGCGCGACTTTTTTCGGCTTCTTTTTTTCGGCCACCTTCACCGCTCCTTCGTCAATTGCAGGAGGTGCCGCACTGCGTGGAGCGGCACATGTCGACCATGGTCAGGCAGTCGTTGCAGTCGCTGGTCGGGCTGGCGCAGGCAAACAGGCACGACTGGTTGCACACCTTGTCGGGGCAATTGGGATTGCCGCAACCGCACGTCTGGATGCATTTTCCATAAACGGCGCAGGTGCCGCCGTTGAGATCGTCTGTCGGCCAGGCGCTGCCGTAACAGGTGGTCAGCTCGGTGCCGCAGAATTTGTCGACACAATTGACGCACAAGAGGCTGTTGTTGCCGCGCGGCGAGAAGCAGGCGCCGCCATCATTGCTACCGCAGCCTGCACTTGCTGCCAGCACAACCGCCAGGCCCAACACGACGAAACAACGGTTCAGCATGGCTCCTCGTGCCACACCGCTCCCTTCGACGCAACCGGTTGGGCACTGCGACTACTTCGACACCCGCAATGCCAGCAGCGCGGCCTGGAAGTCGTCTGGTGCTGCAGTGCGAAAAAATAGCCGTTCCCCGGACGCGGGATGGGGAAAGCCGAGCACGTGCGCATGCAGCGCCTGCCGCGCGAGCGTCGTCGCGACCTGGCGCAACAGCGCGTCTTTGGGCGGCCGACCGTAGAGCGGATCCCCAACCAGGGCGTGGCCGGCGTCGCGAAAATGAACGCGTATTTGATGCGTGCGGCCGGTTTCGAGGCGCACTTCGACGAGGGTCGCCCCGCGGAGCCTCTCGACGACTTGCCAGTGTGTGACCGCGTGGCGTCCACTGCCGACGCGCGAGCTGAACTTTTTTCGGTCGTTGGGATCGCGGCCATATTGCGTGCGAAAGGTGCCGCGCTCGGCGACCACGCCTTCGACCAGCGCCAGATACCGCCGTTCGAGCTCGACGACATCGTGGCGCGCGAACAGCGCCTGCAGGCCGACCAGCGTCGGCTCGTCTTTGGCCACCACCATCACGCCCGACGTTTCGCGATCCAGCCGATGAACGATCCCCGGCCGCCGCTCGCCGCCGACGCCGGCCAGCGAATCGCCGCAATGGTGCAAGAGCGCGTTGACCAGCGTGCCCGATTGGTGCGACGTAGCCGGATGCACGACCAGCCCGGCCGGCTTGTCGAGAATCAAGAGATGCGCATCCTCGAAGAGGATGGTCAGCGGGATGTTCTCCGGGCGATCTTCGGTCGGCACCGGCGGCG
>JBBQIO010000235.1:0-6139 GCA_038325015.1 Polyangia bacterium | reverse complement strand
CCGAGCGCACGTCGCCGAACACCACGAAGCGGAGCGGAAATCCACGGGCCGGCGGCGTGTGAAAGACCAGATCGCCGTCGATCGGCGCGACTTCGTCGAAGGGCGCCAGCGGATCGGACGGGGGCCGACGGGCTGCCACATCGGTCGCCGTATCGCGGGCGCCGATAAAGGACGCGCCGTAGTGATAGACATGCGCCGGTAAAAGCGGCGTCAGCGTCAGCGCATGCGTGGTCGTGGCCGACGGCTCGCGCACGACCTGTTCATGCGACGAGCTCGTGCCCCAACTGACCTCGCCGCGCACCGGTAGGTCGGTGTCGAAGCGCACCACAACGTGCGTTTCGTCGAGCTCCTGCAGGTAAGGGCCGTGCACGATGATAGGCGCGTCGTGCCCCATGAGCCCGACCTCGACCGATGCTGTGTGGCCGGCTGTGCGCGGATGCACTTCGATGGCCAGCACGTTGTCGCCCCGGTGTAGCGATACATGCCTCGGCCCGCCGAGGGGCACGGTGATCTCTTCAACCTCCGGCCCGTGGGGCTCGGTGGCCAGCGCTGAGCTGGACGCAGCAGCGACGAGCCGGCCGCGCGCCACTTCGCTGCCGTTGAGGTAGGCGGCAAAGCCGTGTTGATACGCGATGGCCAAGGTCAGGGAGGTTAGGCGCGGGAGCTCCTCGCCGACGACGAAGTGCCAGCGCATGAAGCGCGGGCCGAGACAGTGTCCGCCGCCGTCGACGACGCTGGGCGCAGCGCTGGCTCGCACGCCGCCCGGTGCGCTCTCGGCGGCGGTGCGGACAAATCCACGCTCGTCGACCTCGGGCGCGCTCCAGGTGGTGGCCGGCGGCGGCGATCCACAGGCCAGCAAGGTTGGGTCGAGCGGCCGGATGTAAACGGTGCTCCTGGCCGACGCCGACGCTGCGCCGACAAGCAAACCACAGAGCAGCCACAATAGCTTCGGGGCGCGCGGCGCCGCCGCGCGGTTCATCCCGAGATGGTCTGCTTCGCGGCCGGAAGGCGCGCCCAAAACGCCGCGCGCTGTGTTGGAGTCAACACAACATTTTTTATCAGAACAGTTTTTTTTGTATTTCTTTTCTTACCCTTTTTTATAACTATTAATTCTTCAATCGATAGAAACCCTGTTTCGCTGCAACTTGGGCAGACCGTGCCCGCGTAGGTCAGCGCCACCGCGTCGGCGTCCGGCGAGCGTGTCAGCGCCATCACCGCGTCGATGTCGCCCTTCTCGAGGAGCGGTTGCACATCGCCACGGCCGCGTCCACCGATGACCAGCGCGCGATGAATGCCCCACTCGTTGCAGCGCTCACAGTAAGGGTTCTGCGCGGCTCTGAGCGCGATGAACATGACCATGCCCAACACGATCAGCGCTTCGCCCGCCCACACCACGTCGACCATCCAGCCGTCGACGCTGCTGGGGTCGTGTCCATGATCGCTGATCTTCCAGCCGGATCGCTGCCGCATCGCGAGATAGTCGGACAACGTGAAGGGCTGCTCGGGATCGATTTGCCGAACCATCGACACCGCTGACTGGTAGCTGAACCAATAGCTGGAGGCGAGCGGCACCAGAGCCACCGGCAGCGCCAAGAGCACCGCTAGGCCGCGATTGCGGCAGTGGCCTTTTCTGATGGCCCATGCCAAGCCGCCACCCAAAAGGGCGCCGAAGCTAAAGGTGACCAGGAGGTTGAGCTGGATGATGGGGATCAAGCGAGTGGCCAAGGTGTAGACCCACCCCAGCGCAATGCCGGCGACGGTCGCGGCCAGCGCCAGGAGAATCGACGTGCTGCGAAAGAACCCCGAGGTTTCGTAGCGCGCGACGGGCGAGCTCATGCTGTTAGCGTGCCGGGGCGGCTTGGGCGCGTCAAGCGCCCGGGGTCGGCAGGGACGGCGGCGGTACTGGCGCCGCGGTGTCGCCGCACTCCGACAAGCTGAAGATCACATTGGCCGCAGCAACCAAGATGATTGGACGAAAGAGCAGATTCAAGACCGGCGTGCACAACAGCAGCGCGGTGGTCAACGCGAACCCGGTCATGAGCACCGGCCGCTCGGCGATGAGCGCGATCTCGTCGCGCCACGGACGGGACAGCCGGTCGCAGATACGGCCGAAGCGCCGCAGCAGCCTGCCGAGCCCCGGAATGCGCGCGCCAGCCTCGTCGAGGAAACGGACGAACCACGGTGCCGGCAGCAGCGCCACGGCGGCCTCGCGCTCGGCGATGGTCTGCCCCGGCAAGAGCACGCGCGCGCTGTCGAAGGCGTCGACGACAATCCAGTGCAGCGCCCAGAGCGCCAAAATCGCCTTGAACAGGTATTCGCCCAAGGGATGCACTAGCCGGAGCAGCATCAGCGGTGCCAGGCCAAAGCTGATGAGCAACGTTTGGCTCGCCGTGCGAAACACAGTCCGGGTCACCGGTTCGATCCACGGCGTCGAGGGGCCGCCGCCGACCTCGCTCCACACGGTCACCGCCATGCGCGCGTAGTGACGCGCGAACAGCACCGACGGAAACGGCGCCAGATAGGCGAACAACCGATAGAACGCACGCCAGTAGCCTTCGTGGCCGTGGTCGACGTATGCGAACAGCGCGCACGCCACGGCCAGCCACAGCGCTGGCAACAGGCCCGCGCGCAGCAGCTGCGGGCGGCGAATGATCAGCAGCACTGCCGACGCCGGGCGCGACAGCCCGTACAAGAATGCGTCGGTGTCGTGCGTCGCGGGCGGCGCGTGCCGATCGACTACGTGCTCGCCCAGACGCGAGAAGGCGGCGCGCACGGTCATGGCAGAAGAACAGCCAGTATCACCGCTCTATTCCTCGCATCCTGGAACGAGCGAGAGCCGATTACGGCGCCATGTCCACTTTGCCGGTGGCCATGTCGATCTTGCGTGTGGCCATGTCCATCTTGGGTACCGCCATGTCCACCTTGGGTACTGCCATGTCCATCTTGCGCACCGCCATGTCGGATTTTACGCCCGCCATGTCGCCAGCGGGGACCGCCATGTCGCTGGCTTCGGCCGCCATGTCGGTCTTGGCTTTGGCCATGTCCGGCGCCGCCGTGGAGCTCGGTTCACACTTGTGCGGCGTGCGACCGAAGTCGCACAAGAGGCCCGGCGCGCAGTCCTCCGAGGAGCGACACGTCGCGCCGGTCGTGCCCAGGGAATCGGATCCGCAGCCGGCCAGGACAGCGACGAGAGCGACCATCATCGGGCCGAGCCAGCGACGCATTTTACTCCTCGTCCATGACGATCAAAACCTGATCCTCATTGACTGCCTCGCCCTCTTTGATCTTGATCTCGACGATGGTTCCGGCGGCCGGCGCTTCGACCGGCATCTCCATCTTCATCGACTCGAGGATGACCAACGTCTGCCCCTCCTCGACACGCGCACCCGCCGCGACTTCGATCTTCCAGACCGTTCCGGTGATGTGGGCTTTGACGGGCGTAGGCATGGGTCGTCCTGTTATCGCAAAATGAACGGGTAGGTCAGCGTCTGCGAAGCTTCTTTGAACGCCGGGAACGACGCGCTGCGCACGGCCTTCTCGACGCAGTCGCCGGTCGGCGTGCCGGCAAACGCGCCCGTCACGCTCACGTTGGAGACACGGCCCGAGCTGCCGATGGTCACCTGCGCGCTCGCCAGGCCCGGCACCTTGTACTGCCCGTAGCACGCTGCAACCTTGTTTTTGACCTTGGACATTCCGCCCTGTACGGCGGTGCGATCGAGCTTGTCCGGCAGATCGCCGCCGCCACCGCTCGGCGCCGCCTCTTCACGGGGCGCCGCCTTTTTGGGCTTATCGGGTGAAGCGCCGTTCAACAGATCGTCGAGCTCGTCGTGCCCGCCCTTGGCCCTCTTGGGCGGCGGCGCCACCGGTGCCGTCGGCGTGGGCGCAGCCGTGGTTGGGGTTGCGGCCGCGACCGTGGTCTTGCCGCCCTTGCCGCCTTTGTGATGTCGATCCTCGCGGACCGCTGCAGTCGGCGTGGTTGGAGCTGTGCCTTTGTCGGGCGTCGCCGGAACCCCAGTCGTCGGCGCGGCGGTGGTCGGCTGAGTCGGCGTCGTGGGCGGAACGCCCGTCGCAGTCGGCGGAACCAAGGGAGCCGCGACCGCCGGCGTGTTGGTCGCAACGACAGGCAGGGTATCAGCCGGTCGGCGAATGATGAGCATGGTCGTGATCACCATGCCAGCGACTACGACCACTCCGCCGACGATGAAGGCCCATGCCCATTTGGGCATGTTGGATGAGGCTGCCGGCAAGAGAATCGGCGGCGCCATCGCGGAAAAGATCTGCGGCGCCGAAAACGCCGAGTCATCGAGACGCTTGGCCGAAGCCGGGGACGAGGACGACGACCTGGGCGCGCCCATCGACGAAGCCGCCATCGCGCGAATGTCGATCAGTCCGGAGCCCTCGGACTGCGAGTTGGCGAATCCGGGTTTGCTTTCGGCAGTCGCGGAGGCTGCGCCACTCTTGGAGGAGCCGTTTGCCCCGGCGCCCCCGGCCGAGCCCGAGGCGAGCGCCTGCAAATTGTTGAGCGAGAACAGCACCGAATTTTCGTTGCGCTGGCCGGTCATCTTGCCGCCACTGGTCGACGTCGCCGCGCCCGCGTCGTCACCGCTGGCCACCAGCGAGCCGATCCCGGGAGACGAGCTCTTCGAGGTGCGCGCTGCCGCCGCCATGGGCTGGTGCTGGGATTTTGGCAGCGACGTCTCGCCGGTCGGCGAAGCCGGGGAATTCGGCCCCGAGAACAGGTCGGCCGGATCCGCGGTCGGGGACTCATCGGTCGTGTTCGACGACGGAAAAAGATCGGCGACCCCGGCCTTGCCGCCGAGCGGATTGGCGGTTGTCACATCGCCACTGGCCAAGTCCTTGAAGTCTTCGATCGAGCCGAGTCGCAGCCAGTCGGCGAACCCCTCACGCCAAGCGTAGGTCTCGCTGTCGATTTGCCCGGCGGCGAATTTTTGCTGAATCTCCTCGCGCGTCAGCGGCCCGACTTGCTCGCGATCGACTACCAGGTGCCACACCGATTCGCTGGTGGTCAGCCCAGCGAGCGACGGTGAGATCGGGCTGCGTGGCTCGTCGGCCTCGGCCGCCGCGTCGGTAGCGCCCGCGGTCGCACCTTCGCCGCCGCGCACGACGATGATGTGGCTGCACTTCTTGCATCGGATCTTGAAGACCTTGCCGCGGACTTTGTCGTCCGCGATGGAATACTTCGTCGCGCAGTTGTCGCAAACGATCTTCATGAAAAGAATCCCCTTTTCGACGGATAAGGCCGACTCATTCTAGACGGCGTTAACGCGGATCGCAACCAAACGCGCGCCTTTTCCTCGCCGTTTTTCCTACCAACGCTCGTCCGCCACGCGCCGGTCTACCGGAACGGGTTGCGCAGCATGATGGTTTCGGCGCGGTTGGGCCCCACCGAAATCAGCGACACATCGACGCCAATCAGCGCCTCGATGCGGCGGACGTATTTGCGCGCGGCCGGCGGCAGTGCGTCGAAGTCACGCACATTCGAGGTATCGGCGTCCCACCCGTCGAGCTCTTCATAGACCGGCTGCGCGTGGGCAATGTCCACCGGATCGGTGGGCAGCTCGTCGCGCAACTGGCCGCCGAGCTGGTAGCCGACACAGACGCGGACCGGTCCCATGCCGCGCAGCACGTCGAGCTTGGTCAAAGCGATGCCGCTCAGCCCGTTCCAGCGAACAGCCAAGCGCAGCGCTGCGACGTCGAGCCAACCACAGCGCCGCGGCCGTCCGGTCGTCGAGCCAAACTCGGCGCCGCTCTCGCGCAGCCTTTCGCCCAACGTCTCTTTGAGCTCGGTGGGAAACGGTCCGCCGCCGACCCGCGTCGTGTACGCCTTGGCGATGCCGATGACCGCCGAGATCGCGGTCGGTCCGACGCCGCAGCCGGTGCACGCGCCGCCCGCCGTCGTCGAAGACGAGGTCACGTACGGGTAGGTGCCATGATCGATGTCGAGGAGCGCGCCTTGGGCGCCTTCGTAAAGGACGTGGCGGCCGCGCTTCATCTCGTCGTAGACCAGGCGCGAGGCGTCGGCGAAATACTTTTTGAGCTGCGCTCCGTAGCCCAGATATTCGTCGCGCACGGCGGCGGCGTCGGGCAGCGTGGCACCGCGCTTTTGTAGCCACGGTCC
>JBBQIO010000234.1:0-6169 GCA_038325015.1 Polyangia bacterium | reverse complement strand
CGCCCAAGCCGGTGGTGCCACCGCCGCCGCCGCCGCCAGCCCCGCCGCCTCCGCCGCAGCCACTCGTCGACCACCGCATGAAGATGGTCGAGCAGGAGCAGTTCCCCGATGAGAAGGACAACGCGAACGCGACCTACTTGTCGGAGAAAAACCATCGCGCAGAGAAGGAGACGCGGGATGCCAATACCAATCTCCTGCGGCAGACCACCGGTCAGGAAAAAATCAGCGAAGAGAATCAAAACCAGGAAAAAGATATTGGCGCAAAAAACGACAAAATCGCTGAGCTAGAAAATAAGCAAGGCCCGGAAAAAACGCTGCCGCGCTCGCCAGCGCTGGCCGGTCAAGAGGGCAGCGGCGCGACGCCGGAGCGAGCCGGCCCGCTGGCCATGCGCGACCTCACCCCGAGGGCGATCTCGCAGGCCGAGCAGCAAGCGCTGCGCGACGGCGTCGAGCAGCAGGAGACGGAAGCCGGCGAGCTGCCGATGGCGCGCGTCGGAAAAGACGGCGAGCGCGCGACGGCACAAAAGCGCGGGTCCAAAGCCAACCTGGCGCTCGATCACCATCAGTTCGACAATGTCGAGGGCTTCCAGACCGCCGAGGACGAGCGGCGTAAAGCGGCCCGCGCCGAGGTCTCACATCCCAAGGGCCGCTATGACAAATATCTGTCGAACCTGACGGCGTTGCGCTCGACGATTGAAAACTTTACTCCCGAGGTCAAGGTCGGCAACCAGGCCGAGCTGGGCACGCGCGCCTCGCCGTTCGCCAAGTACATCACGGCGATGCACCGGCAAATTCACAAGCTGTGGACGTTCGGCTTTTTGGCCGACCTGGACAACAAATCGTCGGCCAACAGCCCGTACAACAACATGGACCTGTGGACGCAGCTCGAGATCGTCATTCGCGGCGACGGCAAGGTCGACAAGGTCACCATCGTGCACGGCTCGGGCGTGCTGGCGTTCGACGTCGCGGCGATCGACTCTGTCATGAGCTCGCAGCCCTATCCGGTGCCGCCGCAGGCCATCAAGAGCGCCAACGGCAAGGTCTATCTCGACTGGCAGTTTCACCGCGACGAGCGTGCGTGCGGCACGTTCGGCGTCGACCCGCACATCTTGACCACGCCGGGCGAGCCCACCGATCACGACAGCAGCGAGGCGGGCGCGGCGGGACACGCGCTGCTCAAGGCGCAACAGGGGAGGCGCGGGGAGGGGAGCGCGGCGACATCTGCGCCGGCGGCGACTGCGGCGCCGATCGAGGGCGCGCGCCATCTCAGTCGAGAGGGTCGCGAGGGCCACGAAGCGGCCGGTGGCGGCGAAGCCGAGGGCGAGGGTGGCGCTGCGACGCCCCAGGTCCCCGAGGTCACCGCCGAGGCGCGCACCGCCGCCGAGAGCTGGTTCGACGCGCTGGCCCGACACGACGTGAGCTGGCTGTCGGGCTGGAGCGCCGTGCCGTTTCAGTCCGCCGGACAGGTCACGGCCAAAGACCCGACGGCGCTCAAAGAGCTTTATCGCCAGCTCGTGAGCGAGACCAGCCCACGCACCCACGGTGCAGTGGAAGTCCTCACGCCGGCCGGCATTCGCGGCAAGCTCGCCGGGCTGCCGCCGGGCGGCGAAGAGAGCGGCATGCTGTTCGGCGTGGCCCAGGTCGGCGGCGACGAGCTCATCGTCCTTTTGAAGAAGTCATCCCAAGGCTGGCGCGTCTGCGGCCTCGACCGCTGAGATATCGCTGGCGCGATTCCGTTACGCATTGGCGCGTCCGCGCGGCCCGCACCGTGGTAGCGGTTCCCCATGGATGGCCGCACCGCGTCATGGAGGGGACTGCTGCTCGTCGGCACGCTCGTCGTCGGCTGCCAGCACGGCGCGCGCGGCACGCTGACCGGGCGGGCGACGGTCGACGGCAGCGTCGACAGCGCGGGAATTTCGCTGCGACTCGCCGGACCGATGGCCGCCGCGACCAGCAGCGCCGCCGACGGCAGCTTTCACTTCGCAGGCCTCAAGGCCGGCCGCTACGCAGTCGTGGCCAGCGCGTCTGGGACCCTCGAAGGCTCGCTCACCGCGGAGGCCGCGCTCGACGACGGCGCATTTCCGCCGCTGCTGTTTCATTCGATCGGCGGCGTGGCCGGGCGAGTCACGCGCGGCGGCGCCCAAACCGGAAATCAGGGCATCGTGGTCACGCTGGCTGGCACTTCGAGCGCCGTCATCACCGATGACAGCGGCGCGTTTGCCATCGCCCGCGTGATGCCCGGGTCCTATGTCGTCAGCGCCAGCGCCGCGGGCTTCGTCACCGCGACCGCGCTCGACGTGCAGGTGAGCCGCGGCAGCGTCACGATGGTGCCCAAGATTGACCTGTCGGTCGCGCCGAGCGGACAGTCGGTCTCGACCGATCTCCGCGGTCAGGCACACCTGACCGGAGTCGCCGACGCCTCGGGCATCACCGTCACGCTGGTCGGCACCTCGCTGTCGACGGTCACGGCCGCCGACGGCAGCTTCGTTTTCGCCAATCCCCCCGAAGGCGACTACGCGCTGGCGTTCGATTCGGGCGCATTCCACGAGACCGTTCCATCGGTGCTCTCGCTCACCGGTACCGACGGTTACTATGTCGACGGAGCGCTCTACCCGATGGGCGCTGCAACGCTGGCCCTGCCGCACGGGCGACGGGTTCAGTCCGGGCCGGTCGATCTGGTCGTCGCGTCGCCCCACGGCGACTTCGTCTTTTACCGTCCCAGGGTGCTCAACCCGTTGGGGTACGGCGATGCTCCGCTCGTGAAAATCGCCGCCACTGGAGGCGATCCGGTGTTGCTCGCGGCCTACGCGGCCCCTGTCAGTCCGCTGTTCTCGCCCGACGGGACGCGCATGCTCTATCTGGCGCGGCCGTCCCCGGGCACCGACTACGAGGTCTATTCCGCGCCGCTGGATGGCGTGACGCCGCGGGCCGACCTGGGCACGGTGTCTTCGAGCTTCAACACGATGCGCTACTCGCCGGATGGCGCCACCGTGTTGGTCAACAGCAGCACCGGGTTGCAGCTGGTCCCGTCGCTCGGGGGAGCAGGGGTGCACCTGACCAGCGCCCCCGTCGGAACGTTCTTCGCGTCGCCCAAAGGCGACGAGGTCCTGGTCCAAGACCGGTGCTCGTCGTACGCCTGCGCCATCGACCGCATCCCTTTGTCGGGCGCATCGCCCAGCCCGCTGGCCGCGCTGGCCTACTCATTCGTGCCGTCGCCGGCCTGGGATCGCGTGGCGTTTGGCGACGGCAACCAGCTGCAAGTCGTCGACTTGCACAGCAACGTGACCACCGCGGTGGGCGGCAACGTGAACGCGCCCTATGTGTTCACCCCCGACGGCGCGCGGCTGCTCTATTTCGCGGCGAATGCGACGGATCTCCACAGTCTGTCGCTCGCCGATGGAGTCGATACGACCTTGGCGCTGGCCCTCTCCGGCACCCAGGGCGCGACCCTCTCGCCGGCGGGCACGTTGGTCTACTACAGCGACGCCAAGTGGAATCTTTTTCGCATTCCCGTCGGCGGTGGAACGGCGCAGCCGCTGGGTCAGTCGACCTACGTCTTTTCGCCGCACGGAACCTGGGTGGCGGTCGTCGGGCCCCAGGATTTTGCTAGCTACTCCGCCCCTCTGTCGATCGGCCCCGCCGAGGGAGGCGCGCTCGTGCCGGTTGCGGCGGCGGTGATCTGGAGCTCGGTGCACTTTTCCGCCGATGATCGGCAGATCGCCTATCTCGCCGACGACGGCCGTCTGGGCGACAGCGGCTTTGTCGAGGTGAGCCCGAGCGATACGGTGGAGGTCGTCCGGCTGGCCGCGGGCGCCCGGCAGCTGCACGGCTTTTCGCCGGATGGAAACCACCTTCTGTATCAGAGCGCGACCGGGGTCCTGGTCGTCCCGGTCGGCGGCGGGGGAGCCACCGAGCTTCTCGACCACGCTTACCTGCCGCCGTTTTTCGCCAACGACGGCGTCGCCGTGGCCGTGGAGACGTCCGCCGCCCCGCCGTTCAGCTTTCAAAACGGCCTCTACCTCTTGAGTGTCCCGTAATGCGCCTGTCGATCATCGTTCTGCTCCTCGCCGGCTGCCAGACCGCCGGCTCCGTCGGCACGCTGTCCGGCAAGGTGATTCTCGACGGCGACACCGATGCCTCGGGCGTCACCGTGACGGCCACCGGACCGGCGACGGCCAGCGCGGTCACCGACGCGGCGGGGCACTATGTGCTGCCCAATCTGGTCGGCGGCAGCTATGCGCTCTCGTTCGGCGCCGATGCCACGCGCGAGCACGTCCTGGCGCTGGCCGTGACCGTGCACGGCGACCGGGCGCTGCCCGACGTTCATTTCACCGCCGTCGGCAGTGTCGCCGGTCTCGTTCTCCTGGCAGGCGCGCCCTACGCGTCGGTAATTGTCGATGGTGCCGATTCGCTGGGCGTGAGCGACGCCAGCGGAGCGTATCGACTCGACGGCGTCCCGTGCGGCGCCCGAACTGTGACGGCCACCGCGCCGGGATTTCAGCTGGCCACGGAAAGTGGAGTGGTAGTGCAGCGAGGTAAGACCGCGCAAGCTGCCGATTTGGCGCTGCAGGCCAGCTCCGAGCCGGGCGGCCCGAGGGCTTCGCTGGCCGGGGTGGCGCTGCGCATCGACCGGACCGACAGCTCAGGTACGGTGGTCACTGTGACGGTCGGGGCGGTTCCGCTCAGCACCACCACCGCCGCCGATGGCAGCTATCGCATCGACGGTGTACCGAGCGGCGTCTATGCGCTGCGCTTCGACTACGCCGGCCGCAGCGAGACCATCCCACAGGTGCTCGCGCTACCCGGATCGACCGGCCAGATCATCGATGGAACGCTCTATCCCCTGGCCAGCAATCCGCTGCACCTGCCGATGGCGCGGCGGCTCTCGTCGATCAGCGGTACCCTGGCGCTCTCGGACCACGACCACGTTGTCATCACCAGCCGCTCCTTGAGCTCGCTCGACGAAGTCAGGACGCTTTCGCTGGACACCGGCGACGTGACCACGCTCGCCGATCACGTGCTCGACTTTTCGCCCGCGGTCCGCGTCTCGTCCGACGGGCAGCACGTGCTGTACGAGACCGAAGAGGGCGGCGACCTGCGCATCGTACACACCAACGGCGGCACGCCCGTGACGCTGGTCACTGGGCTGGTCGACGGGTACGCTTTTTCACCCGACGGTCGGTACGTGCTGGTCTGGAACCAGGGGGTGCTCAGCTCGGTCGCGGCGACCGGCGGGGCGGCTGCCCTCTTGGCAACGGGGGCCAGCGACTGGATCGTGCATCCCGATGGGAAGCGCGTCGTGTATCAGTGGTGCAAGGGCACCGATTGCCGCGTCTCGGTGCGCGCGCTCGACGGCAGCGACAGCGCGATCGATCTCATGACCGGTGTTGTCGTCAGCCTCTATTCGCGGTTGCCACCGGTGCTCACGCCCGACGGCGCGCACGTGCTTTATATTGCCGGGCAAAACTCCGACCAGGTGCTCGCCGCCACCCTCGACGGCAGCGCGCAATGGACACTCTGGAGCGGCGCCGTGTCCAGCGCGCGGCTCCTCGTTTCGCCCGACAGCCGTCGTGTCGCATTCCTCGCCGGCCCCGGCACCACGCCAGGCTGGGATGTGCGCGTCGGTGATCTCACGCAGAGGGTCACCGCGCCGGTCGTCGCCTCCGGCGCCGAAAGCTGCAATTTCAGTAGCGATAGCGCGCGCCTCGTGTGTGTCACGCAGGTCGTCGACCCGTACGGTCTGATCGCTGCCGGAACGATGATCCAGGTGCCGGTCGTCGGGGGCGATGAGACCCAGCTCGCCACGCTGGTCTCCAGCTCGACGGTGGCGCCGGGCGGAAAAGAGCTGCTCATCGACGACTTCGATTTTTCCACCAGCACCGGCCGGTTGGTCAGCGCCGACCCGGCCGGACAGCTCACGCTACTGGCCACCAGTGTCTACAGCGCCATCCTCAGCCCCGACGCCACGCACGTGCTGTTCGCGGTCGATGACCCGCAACATCTCGACGGCTACCTTCTATCGACGGTGCCGCTGGCCGGCGGCCGCGCAGTCGTGCTCGGTCCGATTTCGGACGCGGGCCGCTGGGCATTTCCGACCGCGCAGTGGGCGTCGCCCCACGGTGCACAGGTCGCGTTCCGGGGCGGCGACCAGTTGGTGCGCGTCGCGCCA
>JBBQIO010000233.1:0-6182 GCA_038325015.1 Polyangia bacterium | reverse complement strand
CGCAGCACCTGGTCGAGGCTGCCGCGCTCGATGACGCGCAGCCCGGGGACGTCTTTGAGATCCGTGGTCACGGTCTCGCGAATCGCCTCGCCCAGGTTGCTGCTCTTGGTGCCGCCGGAGAGATCACGAAACGGCATGACTGCGATCGCCGGCGTCGCGGCCGCTTCGACGCGGGCTGCGACAAGTGCAATCAAGATGCACAGCACGGATCGGACGTTCTTCATTTCGCAGCCTCTGGCAGCGCGTTGAGCTTGTCCCCGATGACCCGCGCCACCGAGTCCTGCAGCGCGAACGGATCGTTGGCCTTCCCGTCGACGGCCAACGTGGCGAGGATCTCTCCGTTCTCGACGCGCACTACGCGAGCCGTCACGCGCACCTGCGAGCCGGCGCGCTGAAATCCGCCCTGTACCGCGAGCTCGACGCCCTCTAGCTTGCCGAGCTGCGCAACGGTCGCGCGATCGAAGTGCACGTCCTTGCTACGGTCGATTTCGCTCATGTCGGATTCGAGATCGGCGCGCTCGATCAGCTGAAAGCGCTTGTGCGTACCGGTCGCTCCCAACGCGCTCACCGCGGTCTCGGGCAGCCCGTCGGCGAGCGCATGCAGCGCCGCGTCGTCGCCGACATTCTTGAAGCGCAAGACCGCGACGCGGACCGGACCGTTGGGCGTCTTGATCGTCTGCGGCGTCGGGGCATGGGCCGTGGGCAGCGTCGGCGGAACAATCCCCGAAGGCACCAGCGGCGTCGCAACCTGGAGCGTCGTCACACCGCCGCTGCCACCGCTGTTCATGCCGGGCAGGCGATTGCGCAGCACGAAGAAGCCGACTGCCACGACCACGACCGCACTCAAGACAGCCACCAGCGGCATCATCGGGCGCGACGAGGCCGATGATCGTTCGCTTGGTAGCGCGGCCGTTCCTGCGGCGTCATCGGTTTTGGCGACCGACGGCAGGGGCGTCGGCGCCGGCGTGGCCGCGAACGTCGCCGACATCGCGTCCTCGCTGACCACCGGCGCCCGTCGTTGGCCCGCCAGCGGACGCGGCCGTGTGATCGCAGGCCGCGCCGCTTCCGGTCCACCGAGCTCGCGCTCCACTTCGTCGAGTGCCGCCATCACCGCCGCGCAGCTCTGCAGCCGCTCGTTGGGGTCTTTGCGCCCCATCTGCTCGATCAGCTGCGCCAGCTCCGCCGGTACACCGCGCTTGCGCAGGTCGGGCAAGGGCTCGCGCAGATTGGCCAGCACCAACGAAATCGCATCCCCAGCGACGTAGGGGGGCTCTCCGGCGACCAGCTCGAACAGCGTCAGCCCGAGCGCATAGATGTCGGCCCGCCCGTCGATGGGGCGCCCCTCGGCCTGCTCGGGCGCCATGTACCCCGGGGTGCCGAGCAGTGACGCTGCACCGGTCAGCTTGAGCTTGTCGGCGTCGACGATGCGAGCGATGCCGAAGTCGACGATCTTGAGTAGCCCCCGGTCGTCGACGACCAGATTCGACGGCTTGATATCGCGATGGACCAGCCCGACGGAGTGCGCCGCCGAAAGACCGTCGGCCGCCTGGCGCGCCAGCCGCACCACGTCGAGCGGCGGCAGTGGCCCGCTCTCCTCGATGACCTTATCGAGCGCGCGCCCGTTGATCAGCTCCATTACGAAATAGGGCGATCCCTGTTCGTCGACGCCGAAGTCGTACACCTGCACGATGTGCGGATGGCACAGCCGCGCGATCGACTGCGCCTCGCGGCGAAAGCGCTCCACGAAGTCGGGCGACTGATCGAGCATGACCTTGATCGCCACCGGCCGATCAAGCTCGGGATCGCGGGCCCGCCACACCTGCCCCATGCCGCCCTGGCCAAGGAGCTTGCAGTCGACGTAGCGACCGATGCGATCCGGCAGCGGGGTTGGGCTACTCATCGGAGGGCACCGTCAAGGTGTCGAGCAGCTGCCGCAGCTCGCCGAGCGCGTGCGTGTCGCCTTTTTTTTGCGATGCAGCAATCCCACGCTCGGTCACCGCTCGCGCATCGTCGCGACGCTGCATGGTGCTGAGCAGCTGCGCGCGCATCAGGTACTGCGCGACATAGTCGGGATGGCGCGTTTCGAGCTCGGCAAAGGCCGCTTCGGCGTCGTCGTTGCGCCCCAGGCGCTTGAGCTCCATCGCCAGACCGTACCGAGCGAAAGGATCAGTCGGCGTCCGCGCCACGATCTTTTCGATGTTCTCCAGGCGGTTCATCCGGGTCGCCTCCTTCGCGTCCGTGTTTCAGGACTTGTGCGCGGCGAAAAAGCGTAGCAGCGCTGCATTGAACCGCGCCGGGTCTTCGACGTTGAAGCCGTGCCGCCCTGGAACGGTCAAGCGCTCGGCCTGCGGGGCAAACCGGGCCAGCGCCGCGGCGCACGAAGGCGGCACCAAACGATCGGCATCGCCGTCGACAATCAGGACCGGCATCTTGAGCTCTTTTAGGCGCGCCGCCGTGTCGTGCGACATAATCGCCGCGAGCTGCGCGAAAAAGCCCGCGACTGGCGCGGCCTCGGCCCGCGCCCGCACGGCGGCCAACCAGGTCGCTTCGCGCGCCACGAACTCCGGCCCGACAACCAAGCTCATCATCACGTCGAACAGCCGCGACGGGCTCACCCGGCTCAGGTCGAAGCTGCCGTCGGCTGACAGCGCGCCGATTTCTCCGGCGGTCCGCTGCACCGAGGCCAGCATGTCGGATTCGGGCCGCGCGAATGTCGCCGCCAGCACCAGCGACTTACAGCGGTCGCCATGCCGCAGGGCCAGCTCCTGCGCGATCATGCCGCCCATGCTGTACCCGACCACATGGGCGCGGGCGAAGCCGACCGCGTCCATAGCGGCCACGACATCTTCGGCCATGTCGCAGATCGAGAAGGATCCAGTCGGCGCATCGCTCCGACCGACGCCACGGTTGTCGAGCAGCAGCACCCGGTGCGCTTTGGCCAGAGCCGGCCGCTGAAAATCCCAGAAGGACAGCGGCGCGCCGAGCCCCATGATGAGCACGACTGGATCGCCGTGCGAGCCCTGGTCCTCGTAGTAGAGCCGTACCCCATCTCGCGTCACAAAAGGCATCGCCTCCACGGTAGCACAACGGGCGAGCCGCTCGGGTACGTCTACTGAGCCGAGCTCGTTGGGGTGACCGTCGCAGCTCCTCTTAACTTCCGGGCGTGCTGTGAGCTCTGTTTCGCTGGATCGCGTTTTCCGACGCGACTTGGGCATGCGTCAGTGCGCCAACCATCGCTGACCCGCCGAGGATATTGCCGAGCAGCACTGGGAGAAAAAACCCAACCGCATACGCGGTCCAGTGCGCCTGTCCAATCATGACCACGTAAAGCGCCTCCACCGAGCCGGCGACGATGTGTGACAGATGAGCGATCCCGATGAGGTACGTGATAATCGCGATCAGTGACACGCGAAAAGCTTCGGCGTCGCGCAGCATCCAGACCAGGAGCGCGATCAACCAGCCCGACAACATCGCCCTCAAGAAATGAACCCAGGCGCCGCCGCTCAGCGCCTCATTGCCCAGGTCCGCAAGCGCTTGGCGAATGGTCGGATCGAGAATCGTAGTTCTGGAAACAATGAGGGCGAAGATCGCAGTACCGAGGACGTTCCCCAGGAGCACGACACCCCACAAACGGAGCACGCGGTACAGCGTGTGCGCATCGCGCCGATGCAAAAGGGGGAGGATGGGGGTGAGCGTGTTCTCGGTAAAAAGCTGCTGCCGCCCGATGATGACGATGAGAAACCCGACCGTGTATCCGGCGCTGACGACCAGTGGACGCCACGGACGATCTGGCAGCATCGACCGCAGCGCACCCATCGCGACAAAAGAAAAGCCCATCGATAATCCGGCGGCCAACGCGGACCAGATCAACGCCGAGGTCGAGCGGTTCAGCTCATGCTCCCCCTCGCGACGAATGCTTTCGTGCAAGACGGCGGCACGCGGCGGCTGACGCTGATCGGCATCACGCACCTCGGCTCGCGTAAGCTCAGCAAGCGGCTCGAGGCGCTCACTGGACTGTGGCCGGGTCGCGTCATCCATAAGCGGGCACGCTATCCCGCCTGACGCTCCAACACCACCTCGCGCATTGCTGTAGTGGCAATCGCCCGTCGCCGAGAGGGGTCGCTTTGACCCGGCTGTCGTAAGGTCAATCCAACGGAAGCCCGCTCTAATAAAGGCGCAAGCGGCTTGACGGTCTGGCCTTTCACCGACACGCTTGCCGGTAGCGATGCGCGCATTCGGGACATTCGTCGGGGTCGATCTCGGCGGCGGCAAAGGCAAAAGTACAGCCGTGGCGCGCCTGGAGCGGGCCCCGGGCGGCGTTCACGTCGTGGACTACGGCACTGGCAAAGAGGCGCCCTGGTTCGACGACCGGCTGATCGCCTATCTGATCGATCTGCCGGACGACACGCTCCTGGCCATCGACGCGCCGCTGACCATGCCGAGCTGCATTCGCTGCCGCTTGCCGGTGTGCCCGACACTGGACGCGTGCGACGTCCCGATCGTCTCGTGGTTCCGCAACCGCGAAAACGGGCAGCGCGTGGCCGGCAAGAAGCCGCGCTACACCCCTTATACGCAGCGCGCCACCGAGGTCTTACTCGCCGAGGAGCACGCCATCACTCCCCGCGAGGCGCTCGGCCAGGGGATGGGGCCGCTCACCGCGCGTGCTCTCTATCTATCGCAGGCACTGGCGACGCGCTTTCGTCGCGACGAGAACCTCATCGAGGTCTATCCCAAAGCGACGCTCGCGCAGCTGTTTTCCGCGCGCACGGTGGCGCAATACAAGCGCTCGGCGCAATCGGCTGACGCCCGCCTGGCGATCCTCAACGCCCTGCCCGACCTGACCTTCGCGCCCGGCGCCTGGCGCGAAGACGGTCTGGCCAACGACCACAAGTTCGACGCGATCTTGTGCGCCTACACGGCCTACCTATGGGCCGAAGGGCGCTGCCACCAGCCCGTCGACCCGGTCGTCCAAGAGGACGGCTGGATCTGGTTCCCGACCCGGGCGACCCAGGCCTTGCCCTAGGCGGCGGTTCGCTTGACCGTGATGGTGCGCACGCGGCCGAGCTCTTGAATGCCGCGCTCCCGCAAGAAATCCAAAAACGCGATCGCGGCCGGCAGCTCGACCGCCGGAATCTGATCGATCAGCTCCCTGGCCTGGCGCCGCAACATTTCGCCCGGCCCTTCGTTGCCACTGACGGGCCGCTCGAGGACGACGTTGTCCTCGACGGGCTCCGGCGGGGGACCCCACGGGGGCGGCGCCTGGGCTTCAAGCTCCTCGCGTTCGAGCCAGCGATTCATGTGCCAATGCAAAAGCCCGGCGCGGTAGCTGAACCAGGCCTCGCGCTCGACGGGATAATTGATGAGCACGTCCTTGAAGCGACGAAACGCGCCCTTGCCGTCGATAGCGATGACCAGGCGCTCGCGCAGCGCTTCGTCGGTCACGCCGGCGACGAACCGCTCCATCCATTTGTACTGCTCGCGACTGGCTGCCGATTCGATGCGAATCAGCGACTCGCCGCCGCTTTGTACTGTGGCGCGCTGCTCCGCGTAGTCGATCGCCCCCTGTACGACCGATACGACCTCGCCCGACCGAACGTCGAGAAAGCTCTCGGTATCCACAGCATTCCGTTCAAACGCGGTCTCCAAATCGACCCAATTGACCGGTACCACACGCATCGTCGAACTCCGCTCCGAGGCTAAAAAGCCCGTTACTTTACCTTACGACGCCAGGAGTGTCGTTTCAAGCCGCTTTGCCGCTGGTTGTGGAAAAACTCCTTGACTGCATGCCCTTCGTTGTCCAAGTTCACCCCTCGCCATCCCCCGCCGATGGGCGCCGATGGGAATTGCAGGGAAATGCAACTTGGTTGCGGTTCGGCGCAGGTCGTTCCGTTGCCCTTTCAGGAGGTCCCGTGGCCCGTGTAACCGTCGAAGATTGCCTCGAACGTGTCCCGAATCGCTTTGCGCTCGTCGTGCTCGGCGCCGGTCGCGCGCGCCAGCTGTGCAAGGGTAGCACCCCGCTCGTCGACCGCGACAACAAGCCAGCGGTGACCGCGCTGCGCGAGATTGCCGATGGCAAGGTGATGTTCAATGAGAACGTCGAAGACACCATCGAGACCTATTTGATCGACACACGCGCCCGCGGGTTGCTTCAGGTCCAGGGCCCGGCCAGCGGCAGCGACTAA
>JBBQIO010000232.1:0-6205 GCA_038325015.1 Polyangia bacterium | reverse complement strand
CCTTGGTCGCGACCGGGCCGATCCGCACCTCCTTGAGCGCCGGATCGCCGACGGCAAAATCGGCGAGTCGCTCACGCAGCGCCTCGCAAACCTCGGCGAGCCTTGCCTCCGGCACCAGCACGCGGCGAATTGCGGTGCATTTTTGGCCAGTCTTCTGCGTCATGTCACGGATGACATCGGCGACGAACAGGTGGCCGACCTCGCTTGTCAGGTCGACATCGGGCCCGAGCACGGCGGCGTTCAGCGAGTCCGCCTCGACGTTGAGCCGCACGCCCGGCAGCTTGGCCCGCAGCATCGCCGCGGTTGCGCCGCTCCCGGTAAAGGCGACGACGTCGTTGGGTGTCACGTGATCGAGCAGCGCGCCGGCAGGGCCGATCAGCATCTGCAAAGCGCCCGGCGGCAACAGCGGCGCGAACAGCTGCGCCAGGCGGTGGGCGACCAGCGCGGTTGCGGTTGCCGGCTTGGAAATCACCGGCGTTCCGGCGATCAGCGCGCAGGCCAGCTTCTCGCACGTTCCCCACGCCGGAAAGTTGAACGCGTTTATGTGCACCGCCACTGCACGTCGCGACGCCCACACGTGCTGGCCCCCCATGCGCGCCGTGCGCCCGACCTGCACCGGCTCACCGTCCGGCAAAAGAGTGTGCGCCCCGAGCGTCTTACCCACTTCGGCGTAGTGCGCGAGCGTGAACGCGGCACCGTCGAGATCGAATTTTGCGTCCGACCGCGTGTTGCCACCGTTCGCGACGGCCAGCCCGATGAGCTCCTCTCTGGCCTCGTGCAAAGCCTTGGCCAGCGTCGCGCACAGCTCGGCGCGCTCGGCGAACGTCCGCTTGCCGAGCTCGCTCGCGCCGGCCTGGCGCGCATAGGCGAATGCTGCCGCCAGGTCGTGGCCGCCGCCGCTGACCTCGGCGATCGGTGCTTCGGTGGCGGGATTGACGAGCGCCGTAGTTTGACCCGAGCCGTTCGACCACGCACCGGCGAGATAGCTGGCGAGGAGATCCATGAGTTGCTCTTACCACGGCTTAATGGTCCGCTGAGCGGCCCGTGACCGACGAACCAGCCACGCTGAGATCCACTCGAACAGGGCGTCCTCGGCTATTCATCGCACTCTTGACAGCGGCGTGGGCGAGCTCGGCAACTGCGCAAGAGACGCTGCCATATGCCGCGCGAAGGCTCTCTTTCAGCGGCCTCGGAACGTCGGTGCACGGCGACCTGCGCACGGTCGGCATGGGCGGCGCCACCGTTGGCTTGGCCGACACCTTTATCGCCGCGGTCGACAACCCCGCCGGCCTGGCCATGACCGTCGGCGTCGGCGACATCCACTACGCCACCACCACCATCCACGACGCGAACATTCAGCGCTTCAGCGCCGCGCCCGGCACCGACAGCGTCGGTCTCGCCTTGGGGATCTATCCCTGGGCAGTCAGCGCCGGCTACCTGTCGCGCTACATCGAGGACGCCAGCTACAACTTGCCCTACCTTTCGCCCAAGCCGGTCGAGCTGAGCATCAACACGCGTGAGCTAATCTTGTCGGCGGCGCGGGTGTTCGCCCACAACCGGATCGCGGTCGGCCTGGCCCTCCTCCTCGGGCAGGCGGAGCGGGGCATGAGCGCGCGCGAGCTCAAGATCGATTCCTCGTTCGCCTCCTACGCTGCGGGTGCCTCGCTGGGCGTGACGGTGCAGCTGCCGCGGCGCTTTTTGCTCGGCGCCAGCTTCGAGACGCCGCAACACTACAGCGGTGCGTCGCCGACCCGACAGCAGTCGCTGCTCATCCCGGGTTTTTTTCAGTCGGTGGAGGTGCCGTGGCGAGCGTCGGCTGGCCTGGGCTACATCCCGAATCGCTTTTTCCGCGCCGACCTGACGCTGCACGTGCTGTTCGAGACCCCGCACACCGCGCTCATCCGCGACCAGAACGCGCTCGTCGGCCAGCACATCACGTTGCAGCCGCGCCTCGGTTTGGCCTACGTGTTCGCCGACTTCGACCTGTTCAAAGCGACGGTGTTCGCCGGCACCTACTACGAATCGAGTCGCATCGCGGGAGCCGAGAGTCGTCTGCACGGGACCTTTGGCGTTGAGGCGCGCATTTGGGTGATCACGTTCGGCGCCGGGCTCGACTTCGCCAACCGCTATGGCGACTATCTGTTTTCGGCGGGCGTCGACGTGTTCGGCCTCCTGGCGCGGCTGCAGGTGATTCCGAAGTTCTGGACGCCGCCGTCGGAGAGCATGATTCCGCCGACCTTTCACAGCTCCGACGAGGGGCTCGCCCGTCCGTTGGTTGCGCACTGGAAGCCGTCGCCGCGCGACGTCGACCCCATCAAGGTGGCGCTGGCGATTCCCAAAAAGCTGGGGCTCGGGCTGCGCAACGCTGAGATGGACATTCAGAAGTTCGGCGATCAGCTGGCCGCGGGCATGGCGGCGACCAACGACACGCCCGAGCAAAAACGGCAGCGCGCGCGGCTGGCGGCCGAGGCGCTAGAGCGGCAAAAGTTCCTGCAGGCCGAGGCGGAGCGTATAGCGCAACAAGCAAAACAGGCCGAAGAGGCAAAAAGAGCCGATGAAGACGAGAAAAAGAAAATTGAAGAAGTATTAAAAAAAGCAAAAGAACTCAAAACCAAGCGCCGGCGCAAACACCACGCCAAACCACTTCCTCGTTAGGGATCCTCAGCCGCGGACGAACTTGGCGAGAGCCGCCTGTGCCTGCCGATTGGCGGCGCCGGCCTCGCTGAAGCGCCGCCGAAAGGTCGTCCAAAAACTGCTGCAGGTGCAGCTCCTCCTCTTTGAGCTTGATGCCCCGCACGTGGCGCGAGCGGCGGCCAATCGCGCGCTTTCCCGCAATCGACAGATGATAGACGTGCGGGCCGAGTGTCACGATGATCTCGCTGACGTGCTTGGTCACATCGGGTATCAGCTGGCACTTATGCGCTTTATGGCAGTTTGCGCAGTACCTAGCGAAACGCGCCAGGCTGCATGGGATCACTGACATTTTGCGCTCACTGTGCTAGGGCGTTGACAAATGCGGGAGGACGATTAATGCGTATGTTCCAGTGCTTGGCTTATGGCGCTTTGGTCGGATTGGCTGCAGTGGGCTGCTCCGGCAATCCGAGCCGGCGCTCGACGACCGCGGGGACGAGCGCGGGGACGACGGCCGGGACGACCGCCGGTGGCACGACGGCCGGCGGCACAACGGCAGGGGGTACTACGGCGAGCGGCACGACCGCCGGCGGCAGCACGGGGACCGGCGGCACGCCATGCGGCTCGGGCCTGACCTGCGACGTGATGTGCAACGGCAATACGACGACGACCGTCAGCGGCACGGTGTACGACCCGGCCGGCAACAATCCACTTTATGGCATCGCGGTCTATGTTCCGGCCGCGACGCTGACCGCGCTGCCCCGCGGCGTGCCCACCGGTAAGGACGCCTGTTCGTGCGGCGCCCTGTTTCCGAGCGGCGCGGTCACCAACACGGTCACCGCCGTCGACGGAACGTTCAAGCTCAACAACGTCCCCGTCGGGAGCAACGTGCCCTTGGTCATTCAGGTCGGAAAGTGGCGGCACCAGGTCATGATCAACGTGACCGGATGCGAGGACAATCCGCAGCCGGACAAGAGCTTGAAGCTGCCGGGCAGTGTCGCCGCCGGCGACATCGTCGACAACATGCCGGACATCGCGGTTTCGACCGGCTCGGCCGACACGCTCGAGTGTCTGCTCTTGCGCATGGGCGTCTCGTCCAAGGAATACGTCGCTGGGAACAGCAACGCTGGCCACATCCATCTATTTTCCGGCGGAACGTCGTCACCCAAGGGCTCGATGAGTGGGATCGGCGCACCCGAAGCCAACGTCATCTCCGGTGCACCCGCCAGCAGCACCAACCTGTGGTCGTCGCAGTCGCAGCTCATGCCCTACGACATCGTCCTTCTGTCGTGCGAAGGCGGCGAGACCTACAAGGCCAATCCGGCGGCGCTTTCGTCGTATCTCGATGCCGGTGGCCGCGCGTTCGGATCGCACTTCCACTACTCCTGGTTCGCCGGCCCGCTCGGGACCAAGCAGAGCTACGCCGCGCCCGCAGCCTGGGGGGACAACTTGGCCACCTGGACGGCCGACGACGGAAGCGGAACCAACGGCGACATCGGCGGCGTCATCAACACCACGCTCAACGGCAGCTCGCAGCCGTTCAGTAAGGGCGTGACCCTCCATCAATGGCTATCGAATCAAGGCGCGCTCGGGCCGTCCAACGGCCTGGCCAGCATCCCGGCGAACGATCTCGATATCTGGCAGCCACGCTTCAACGCCGTCGTGGGCAGCGGCAACACCGCCTCACAACCGTGGATCACCAGTGACGATCGGTCGAGTCAGACGATGTACTTCTCCTTCGACACGCCCATCGACGCGGCCAATCAGCAGTACTGCGGGCGCGCCGTATTCAGCGACCTCCATGTGTCGGGCAACCCGTCGATTACAGATACGCCGAACGAACCGAGCTTCTTCGGCTTCGGCGGCAAGCCGGCACCCGCCGGCTGCGACAACACGACGCTCTCGCCGCAAGAGATGGCGCTCGAGTTCATGATCTTCGATCTTTCGTCGTGCGTCGTTTCCGACACGCTGCCGCCGCAGCTCGACGGCGGGCTGCCCCCGCCCCCGACCTAACAACGACGCTCGCCGAGCCTCCTTCCGAGGCTCGCTATGCGCGCTTGGCGGCCTTTTTTAACAGCCTGCTAAGACTTACCTACTTACCTTACCGCGCAGTGTGAATGCGCAAGCGCTCGACCAGGCGCGCCATCGCTTCGGTGACCGGCACGAGCCGGTCGGCGTTGAGCAGCTCTTTGACCGCGGCCGCCCCTTGAGGCTGATCGCACAGCGTCAACAAGGTTCGTTGCAGCGTGCTCGCCAGCGCGATCGCCATTTGCGGACGCAGCACGAAACCATCAGGCGGGATGGTCTCGGTCACCTCGAGCACCCGAAGCCGCCAAGCGGCGGGTGCAAATACCCGCTGCACATCGGTGCGCGCTGTCTCGCTGTCGGTGCCGGCCGCGTCGGTGACGAAGCAGGCGCACACATCGGCCGTGCCGTCGATGATCGCGGACATCGCGCTGGCCGGCGAGCCGATCAAGGTCTCGTGCAGCGTGCTCGGATCGATCCCCGCGCTGCGCAGGTGCAAGCGCGGGAACAGATACCCAGACGCCGAGTTGGGATCGCTCCACGCAGCTCGCGCCCCCACCAGGTCGGCGACGGTGTGGTACGAGCTGTCGGCGTGGACCAAGATGGCCGAGCGATAGACGGTGATTCCTCCCCTTTCGCACACCGCGACCGGCTTGGCGCCGGCCGCTCGCGCCTGCAGCAAGGGCGGCATCCAGGCCAGCTCCAGTCCCCCTTCCATGACGCTGTCGAGCAGGTGGTCGTAGTCGTTGGCGACGATCAGTTGAACTGGCCCACCCAGTCGAGTCGCCAGCGCCTCGGCAAAATGGCGCGCAGCATCGAGCAGGTGTGCCCCGCCGTGGCCGCGACTGACGCCGAAGCGGATGGACCGGTCGAGCGTCGTCGAGCTCTTGGTCGCGCTCATCGCGTGGCAAGCAGCCGCAACCGCTCGACCGCGCGTGCCATCGATTCGGTCGCCGGGAGCAGTCGGTCTGCGTTGAGGAGTTGTTTGACCGCGGCAGCGCCGGTCGGGTGGTCGCACAACGACAGGAGTGTTTGTGTCAGCTTGACACAAAGCGGCTGTTGCACCGCGGGCCCGACAACAAATCCGTCGGGCGGGCAAGAATCGGTCACCGCGAGCACGCGCAGTCGCCATCCGGCCGGAGCGAACACCCGCTGCACATCGGTGCGCGCGATCTCCGGGTCGGCGCCGGCAGCGTCGGTGACGAAGCAGGAGCAGACGTCCGCCCTCCCATCGATGACCGCGGACATCGCATTGCCCGGCGAGCCGAGCAGGGTCTCTTTGAGGTCGCGCAGGTCGACGCCGGCAGCGCGCAGATACAGCCGCGGGAACAGATAGCCGGCGACCGATTGGGGATCGGTCCACGCGGCCCGCGCGCCGGCCAGGTCGGCCGCGCTGCGGTAACGACTGTCGGCGTGCACCAAGATTGCGGCGCGGTAGAGCGTGTTGCCGCCGCGCTCACAGACGGCGACCAGCTTGGCCCTCGGCGCTCGCGCTTGCAGAAGTGGCGGCATCCAGGCCAGCTCAAGGCCGCCCCCGACGACGCTGTCG
>JBBQIO010000231.1:0-6220 GCA_038325015.1 Polyangia bacterium | reverse complement strand
GCGGCCCTCTGGTCATCGTCGCCATCGGTTGCGGTCCGACCGAGTCGACCTCGCCGCGCCACCCGCGGCCCGACGGTGGCGGGAGCGACCAAGCCGTGGTGTGCGTCAATCCCAAAGACTCCGACGGAGACGGCATCAGCGATTTCTACGAGGGCGCTGCGGAGTCGCCGCCGACCGATACCGACCACGACGGCACACCCGACTATCTCGACGCCGATTCGGACAACGACGGCATCCCCGACGCGATCGAGGGGCGGACCAACAACTTGTGCAGTGCGCCGGTCGATTCGGATCTCGACGGCGTCGCCGATTTCCGCGATCTCGACTCCGACGATGCGCAGAACGGCTCCGTGCCGGACGCCGAAGAGGCCGGCGCCGATCCGACGCATCCGATCGACACCAACGGCGACGGTCGACCCGACTACATGGATGCGGACGACGACGGCGACGGCATCCCGGATCTGATCGAGCTGGTGCCGGCGGGGCAGTTCGTGGCCGCGGTCACCCTGGCCGCCGCGCCCGACTCGGATGCAGACGGCACGCCGGACTTCCGCGACGCCGATTCGGACGGCGACACCATCAGCGATCATGACGAGACCGACGTCGACACCGACTCCGATGGCGTGGCCAACTACCGGGATCTCGACTCCGACGGAGATTGCATTCCAGATGCACTCGAGGCGGGCGACGCCGACCCGCTGACGCCGCCGGTCGACACCAACCTGAACGGCATCGCCGACTTCGAGGATCTCGACTCCGACGGCGACGGCCTGGTCGATCACCTGGAGGACTCCAACTGCAACGGCGTGGTCGACGCCTGCGAGACCAGCCGCGTCGTGACCGACACCGATGGCGACGGCGTTCCCGATCTGGTCGAATACGAGGACTGCCATCTGCAGCTGCCGGCGGCCCAAGCGTCCTGTTTGTGCGACGGGCACAATCCGGCGACCGGCCCGCTCGCGCGCGGCGATTTTTTCTTCACCAGCCCGTACCAGGTCGCGCCGACGCCCGATAAAGAGACGCTCGCGCTCTCGACCAACGTCAGCCGCGCCGACGTACTGTTCGTCATCGACACCACCGAATCCATGAGCGCCGCGATCTCGGCGATCGAGAGCGCGCTGACCGGCCCTAGCGGCATCGTGGCCAGCGTCAAGTCCAAGGTCAGCGACATCGCTTTCGGCGTGTCTGAGTTTCGCGACTTCACGAAAAAAGATCCCTTCGTCTTCAAGTACGACTACCGCATCACCACCGCCAACACCGCCAGCTCGCCGACGGTCGCCGCAGTGCAAACCGCGCTCGGCCTCGGCACTGGAGACGGAGGGGACTATCCGGAGGCCGGCTGGGAGGCGCTCTACTCCATCGCCGGTGGCCCGACCCTGCCCGCGACGTCGACCATCGGCGGCTCCTATTCGAGCAGCTTTACTTTGAGCGGGATTGCTCCCACGACGCCGCCGGCCGGCGAGCAGCAGGGCACGTTGGGGGGCGCCGGGTTTCGCGCCAGCGCCGTGCCGATCATCATCACGGTCAGCGATGCCGGCTGGCACGATGCGCCGGGCCAGAGCAACAGCACCGACCCGCACGCCGGGTACTACGACTATGCGGCGGCGAACGTAGCGGGCGTCCCGAGCCGTGCCACCGCCATCGCTCAGCTGCAGAAGCTCGGCGCGCACGTCATCGGTATCGCGGCCACCGACGCCACCAGCGCGACCGGCGACTCGACGTCGCGCATGACCGACACCGCGTACGACACCGGCGCGGTCGTGCGGCCGGCCGACTTCGGCGCCGGACGATCCGCCACCTGCAGCGCCGCGACGTGCTGTGCCTCGCAATGCTGCACCGGTGTCGGCGGCGTCGGCGTCGCCGCGGACGGCGCAGGAAAATGCCCGCTGGCCTTTCAGTACAACGACGGCAACGGCTCGGGCGTGTCGAGCGCGGTCACCAACGGCGTCGTCGCGCTGGCCAACGGGCTGTCGTTCAACGTCCATGTCGTGGCCTCCGACGTCGACCCCGGCGCTGTCGACAACTTCATCAGCGCGCTGGTGCCCAACATCTCGGGCACGGGGCCGGCCGCCGTCTGCGTGGTGGTCAATCCCAGCCAGCTGGCGGACAACTACATCGGTCCGCACGCGCTGCCCATCCCGACGGGTCGGCCGAGTGACGGCATTCCCGATACCTTTTTGGGCATCGGCGGCGGCGTGCAGATCTGCTTCGACGTCATGCCCAAGACCAACAGCGTGGTGATGGCCACGAGCGCGCCGCAGGTCTTTCGCGCGGTGCTGCAGGTCGTCGGTCAGAGCACGCAGGGTGGCGTCACCAACAGCTTTAACCTGGGCACGCCACGGCAAGTGTTCTTCTTAGTGCCACCGACGATCATCAACGGACCGACGTAGTGGCTTCCACAGACGCGCTCTACATCGTCGACGGCAGCGGATTCGTCTTTCGCGCCTATCATGCGTTGCCGCCCTTGACGACGCGCGCCGGTATTCCGTCCGGCGCGGTCTACGGCTTCACGCAGATGCTGCTGCGCCTTGAGCTCGACCATCGGCCGTCGCATCTGGTGGTCGTCTTCGACGCCGGCTCGCATTCGTTTCGCAACGATCTCTATCCGCAGTACAAAGCGACGCGCGTCGAGCCGCCCGGCGATCTCGTTCCGCAGTTCGCGTCGGTACGTCGGGTGGTCGAGGCGTTCGGCATTGCGCTCATCGATGCGCGCGGCTTCGAGGCCGACGATCTCATCGCTACGCTCACCCACCGCGCCAAGGCCCAAGGGCAGCGCGTGGTGATCGTGTCGTCGGACAAAGATCTCATGCAGCTGGTCGACGATCGGTGCGTCCTGATCGACACCATGAAGCCCAAAGACTTCGTCTACGGGCCGAGCGAGGTGGAGGCCAAATTTGGCGTCCCGCCGGCGCAGCTCGGCGACCTGTTGGCGCTGATGGGCGATTCGATCGACAACATCCCCGGCGTCCCTGGTGTCGGACCCAAGACGGCGAGCGCACTGATTCATCACTTTGGTTCGCTCGAGGCGCTGCTCGATCGCACCGACGAAATTCATACCATTGCGGGCCTGCGCGGTGCGGCCTCGGTGGAGGCCAAAGTCAAAACGCATATCGACGCGATACGATTGTCGCGGCGGCTGGTCGCGCTCGATGAGGCGGTCGCGGTCGACGTTCCACTCGAATCGCTGCTGCGGCAACCGCCGGATATGGCGCGGGTCGAGCCGCTGCTTGTGGAGCTGGAGTTCACTCGCCTGATCGAGCGCATGCGCCCTTTGGCGGCGCCCGACGGCGCGATGGCCGGCACGCCTTCGTCCATCGAGTCCGCTCTGGACGATGCGCCGGCCGCGGTGGTGGTGGCACCGACCGCGTGGCGGCCAGTGCGCCTGTGTCTGAGCAGCGACGAGCTCGACGCGCTGGCGCGTGATCTCGCAGCCGCCGGCGAATTTTCCATGACCGTCGAGCGCGCGACCAGCGACGCGCCGGCCAGCCATCCGCGCCCGTGGAGCGACGCGCTCGTCGGCCTGGCCTTCGCGTGGCAAGGTGCGGATCCTGTCTACGTGCCCCTGAGCCATCGCTACCTGGGCGCGCCGGTGCAGCTTCCGCTCGCCGAGGTTGCCGCGCGCCTCGGAGCGCTCCTGGCGACCCACCGCAAGCACGTCGCCGATTCCAAAGAGGCCGAGACGCTGCTCGGCCGTCACGGCTTGCCGTTCGGCGGCGTGATCGGCGACCCGACATTGGTGTCGTATCTGATCGATCCGGCGGCGGATCATGACCTCGACCAAATCGCGATCCGCTACGGCTTCGGTTTGGAAAATCGCGGCCAGCTCCTCGGTACCGGCAAAAAGGCGCAGGCCTACGATGGCGTCCCCGTCGAACGCGCCGCCACCTGGGCCGGAGCGCACGCCGAGGCCACCCTGCTCTTGTCGCCGCGCCTGTTGTCGGCGCTCGACGCGCGTCCCGAGCTGCGCAAGCTCTTCGACGACGTCGAGCTGCCGCTGGCCCACGTGCTGGCGGTGATGGAGCAGCACGGGGTGGCGCTCGACGTCGGCTTTTTACGGCAGCTCGCGACCGAGGTCGACGGCCAGCTCGGCACGCTTGAAAAGGAGGTGGTGGCGCTGGCTGGCGTCGAGCTCAACCTCGGCTCGCCCAAGCAGCTCTCCGAGCTGCTGTTCGACAAGCTCGGCCTGCCGCCCGGTCGCAAGACCAAGACCGGCTACTCGACGGACGCCGACGTTTTAGAGGAGCTCGCTCCGCTCCATCCGGTGGCACAAAAAATTCTCGACCACCGCGTCCTGGCCAAGCTCAAGGGCACTTACATCGACGCGCTGCCGCTCTTGGTCGACCCGCGCTCGGGCCGACTGCACACCTCTTATCGTCAGACGATCGCCGCGACCGGGCGTCTTTCGTCGACCGATCCCAACTTGCAAAACGTGCCCATCCGCACCGCGATGGGCCGGCAGATTCGACAGGCCTTCGTCGCTGCGCCCGGCCATCGGCTGGTGGTTGGCGACTACTCGCAGATCGAGCTGCGCATCTTGGCCCATCTGTCGGGCGATCCGGTGCTCGTCGATGCGTTCGTCAAAGACGAGGACATTCACGCGCGCACGGTCGTCGAGATGTTCGGCGCCGACCGCGCCGCCGACCCACAGCTGCGCTCGGTGGCCAAAATGATCAATTACGGCATCGTCTACGGCCTGTCCGACTTCGGCCTGGCCGAGCGGCTGGGCATCGCGCGCGGCGACGCCAAGCAGTACATCGAGCGCTACCTCGGCACCTATTCGGTCCTGTCCGACTACATGAAGCAGCTCATCACCGACGGCTATCGCGACGGCGGCGCGCGCACCATCCTGGGTCGCTTCCGACCACTGCCCGAGCTGGCGTCGAAGAACCGCATGGTGCGCATGGCCGGCGAGCGGATGGCGCGCAACACGCCGGTGCAGGGATCGGCGGCCGACATGCTCAAAGTGGCGATGATCGCGGTGCAGCGCCGGCTCGAGTCCGAGCAGCCCGAGACCCGCATGCTCTTGACGGTGCACGATGAGCTGGTGCTCGAAGCGCCGGTTGACGCCGTCGCTGCGGTCGGCGATCTGCTGGCCGAGACCATGGAGCGGGTTTTTTCTCTGCGCGTACCGCTCAAAGTCGACCGCGGCGTCGGGATCAACTGGTCCGAAGCCAAGTAGAACTTTGCCCCTCGATCCTGGCTATAATGCGCCGGCCATGGCCCCTGCCTCGACCTTCGCCCGCGCGCTTCGCGCCACTGCGTTTGCAGGGCTCGGTCTGGGCGCGGCCGCGCTACTGAGCTGTCACGGCAAGAGCGCCGAGCGCTCGGCGATGCGTGCCGGTGTGCATCCTGAGTCCACATCCCTGTCGTCGGCGGCCAATCAGCTCAGCGACGCGCCGAGCAGCGAGAGCGGCCATAGCGACGCCAAGCGTCTGACGCCGCCGCGTCCGCTGGTGCATTGCTACCCCGAAGATCACTCCACCGATCCGCCCCGCTCGCTCGATCTGCTGCTTGATGTGGCCACCGAGCACTACGATCGCGGTGATTTCGCCGGATCGCTGGTGTGCGCCGACGAAGCTGCGCGGCTCGATCCGCGCTCGGTCGAAGCGCACCACGACCGCGGCGCCGCGCTCGCCGAGCTCAACCGTCTGCCCGAGGCCGAAGAGGCGTTCGTCCTGGCGCTCGCGCTCGATCCCGACGACGCAGAAACGCTGGCGGGCGCCGCCGATCTATTCATCAATCGGCTTTTGCCTTCGGTCGACCACACGCAGACCGGCCTCGAGCTAGCGCGTCGCGGCAGCCGTCGCGTCCGTCGCGGTCGGTTGCGCGAGCCCGTTGATCGCGCGCTCGGCGGGCGGCTCGCGCTGCTCGAAGGGCAGGCCCTCAATGATCTGGGCCGCTCGCGCGAGGCGCTGGCGCGGCTTGAGCCGGCACTCGTCGCCCTGCCCGACGACGAGCACGTGCGCTACGAGCGCGCGGTGGCGCTCTTCGATCTGTGTCGCTTTCCCGAGGCACGGCGGGCCTTCGAGGAGACGCTGCAGCGCAACTCGGCGGACGCCTGGGCTCACCATCATCTCGGGCTGACGCTCGAACGACTGGGCCTTCAGGCCGACGCGGATCGCGAGCTCGGACGTGCTCACGAGGAAGCGCCCGACGAATTCAAGCCGCCAGTCGAGCTGTCCCGGCTGGAGTTTCGCCGGCTCGTCGATCACGAGGCGGC
>JBBQIO010000230.1:0-6225 GCA_038325015.1 Polyangia bacterium | reverse complement strand
GCATCCTTCGTCCCGGTCGTCGGCACCGCGCTCGTGTGGGTGCCGGCGGTGGCGGTGCTCTGGTTCGGCGGTCATCACGTCACCGCCATCGCGCTCTTGGCGTGGTCGCTGATCTTCGTCGTCGGGCTCGCGCAGGTGGGCAAGACCCTCATCATGCGCGGTCAGGTGCAGATCCCGATGGGGCTGATGCTACTCTCGCTCCTCGGCGGGCTGGCCATGTTCGGTTTCATCGGCATGGTGATTGGCCCGCTGATCGTTGCTTTCTTCCTCTCGATGCTGCGGATCTATGCGCGCGACTTCAGCAAGTACCGCGAGGAGCCGCTCTAGCGCACATGGGATCGTTTTGGGTCGGAGAGCATGGGTCTATTCGGTTCTATTTGGCCCCACGAGCCGGACTCGACCGAGGTAGTCGGCCAGCTCGCCGATCCACTTGCGCGAGGCAGCACCATCAGCTGTGCCGGCGGCATCCTCGAGCCCTGCGCCGATTTCGGTGATTCCCGGGAAGCCATAGCTGCTGCCGGCGCCGCGCATGCTGTGACCCAGACGCCCCACTGCGCCGAAGTCGTTTCGCGCGAGCGCCTCCAGCAGCGTCGCCACGTCCTGCCGGCGATTCTGCAAGAAGCCTGGGACGAGCGCCGCGATGGCCTCAATCGGCTTCACCAGGATATCCGTCGACAGCGACGACGACTGCTGCGAGACGACGGAATAGGTCCGAATGGCTTCGAGCAACACGGCCTGTTTGATTGGCTTGGTCAGATACGCCGTGCAGCCGGCCGCCACGAACAGCTCCTGATCGCCCTTGAGCGCGGAGGCGGTCAGCGCCACGATCGGCGTCGGCGCGCGGTGATTGAGCTGCTCCCACTTTCGAATTGTTCGCGTGGCGGTCAGGCCGTCCATGATCGGCATCTGCCGATCCATCAGCACGAGGTCATAGTGGCCGGCGATGAACCGCTCACAGGCCACCGCGCCGTTCTCGGCAGAGTCGATCAGGTAGGGAGTGTCTTTCATGTAGGCCACCGCGATGGCGCGGTTGTCGGTCGAATCTTCGACGAGCAGGATGTGAAGCGCCGTCATCGGCAGCTCCGGACGCGCGGCCGGCGCGGTGCTCCCGAGCGTGCCGCCGGACCAGATCTCTAGCGGCACCACAAAGGTGAACACACTGCCTTTGCCCACGCCACTCTCGACCCGGATTCGTCCGCCCATCAGCTCGACGAGGCGTTTGGAGATCGTCAATCCCAGCCCCGAGCCGCCGTACCGTCGCGTGGTCGAAGAGTCGGCCTGTGTGAATCGCTCGAACACCGCCCCCAGCTTTTCAGGCGCAATCCCGATTCCTGTATCGGAGATGGCGAAGCAGACGGTGCCCGGAGTGGCCAGGTCGGCGGTGACTCGCAGCGCCACTTGACCGTGCTCGGTGAACTTGATCGCGTTGCCAATCAGATTGACGAGCACCTGGCGCAGCCGCGTCGGGTCGCCGATCAGATTCGTCGGGACGTCCGGCGCGATCTCGCACAGGAGTGCGAGCCCTTTTTCCTCGGCCCGGACCTCCAACATCTCAATCGCTTTTTGCAACAAGTCATTCAATAAAAAACTGGTGCGCTCCAGCTCGAGCTGCGAAGCCTCCACCTTCGATAGGTCGAGAATGTCGTTGATGAGGTTCAACAGATTGTCGCCGGCGCGACGGAAGATTTGCACGTACTTGTCCTGCTCCGGCGTGAGCGAGGTCTTGGCCAACAGATCAGAGATGCCGACGATCGCATTCATCGGTGTCCTGATTTCATGGCTCATGCTCGCAAGAAAATCCGACTTGGTTTGGCTGGCCGTCTCGGCCATGGCCTTGGCCTGCTGTAGCTCGACCTCGACGCGCTTGCGCTCGGTGACGTCGCGCGCTGCCGCGAACACGCCCTGCAGCGTGCGGCCGCGATCGTAGAAGGTGGTCGCGTTGTACGAGACCACCGTCTGCTTACCATCGAGAGCGCGCGCGGTGAGCTCGTAGTCGGTGACCTTCTTCTCTTGCAGCACGCGCCGGATCCCCGCCTCCGCCCGCTCGGGATCGGTGAAGTAGTTCTTGAACGGCGCGCCGATCAACTCGTCGCGGGTGCAGCCGGTGAGCGCCTCCATCTGCTTGTTGACGTCGGTGATGATGCCCGCCGGGTCGGTGGTCATCAGTGCGTCGATATTCGATTCAATCAAAGAGCGGGTATAGAACTGCTGATCGCGCAGGCGCTGATCGAGCTTCTTCTGCTCGGCTTCGACCAACTTGCGCGCCGTATTGTCGGTACCGATCAACAAATAGCCAATGATCTCCTGCGCGTCCCGGAGCGCGGTCACCGAAACCACTGCGGGAAAGCGGCTCCCGTCTTTGCGGATATAAGTCAGCTCGTAGATGTCTTCGATGCCACGCGAGGCTTTGAACACGAGTGCCTCGAAGCCAGGCGTGATGGGCGTCGCCAGCTCGACACTCAGCGCCTTGGCGCGCACAATCACCTCCTCCGGATCCGAGATATCGGCGGGCGTGATCTTGTTAATCACGTCGGCGGCGGCATAGCCGAGCATTCGCTCGGCCCCGACATTGAAGATTTGAATGACCCCGCTGGCGTCGGTGGCGATGCTGGAAAAATTGGCGCTATTGAAGATCGCCTTTTGCAGCGCGCCCGCCTTGAGGAGCATCTCCTCAGCCTGTTTGCGCGCGGTGTTGTCGGTACCGATCAACAGATAGCCGATGATCGCCTCCTCGGCGTCGCGCAGCGCGGTAACCGAGACCACGGCCGGAAAGCGGCTCCCGTCTTTGCGGATATAGGTCAGCTCGTAGATGTCTTCGATGCCGCGCGAGGCCTTGAAAACCAATGCTTCGAAGCCGGGCGTGATTGCCGTCGACAGTTCGAGGCTCAACGCATTGGCGCGCGCGATGAGCTCTTCCGGATCCGAGATATCGGCCGGCGTGATCTTGTTCATCACCTCGGCGGCGGCATAGCCGAGCATTCGCTCGGCGCCGACATTGAAGATTTGAATGACCCCTTTGGCGTCAGTCGCGATGCTGGAAAAATTGGCGCTATTGAAGATCGCCTTCTGCAGCGCCCCCGCTTTGAGCGGCATCTCATCGGTCTGTTTGATCGCGCTCAAGTCGGTCCCCGTTCGCAGCTCGTGGTGCATGGCTTAACATCAGCTTCGCGGTAATCGCGCTTTTGACGGCGTAGGCGCTCCATCTACGCACATAAGGGCCAATAGCGGGGCCTCATCGTTTCACGAGGGTCACGTCAGCGCCCGCATTCGCCGCGATCCGAGCCGCCAACAAGAATGCCACGTTCGGCCTTTGTGCCACGTGAGCCGCGAGTAGAAAATGCGAGAACGGGGTGCGTCTACGAGCAGCGAATGATCGCGGCGCGGTTTGGCGGCTTGCGGGCCGCGTTGGAGCGGTTGCGAGCGGACGACGGCGTCAACGTGTGACGGCACGCAACGCCAGGAGACGGTGAACTGTTTAAATAATAATGGAAAGCTCATACGTATCGCGACCCCAAATGCTGTTGCCAGGGTGGACGTCGCGAGTTCGAATCTCGTCTCCAGCTCTCTAAATCAAGAGCAATATCGGTCGGTTCGCTGACTCGCCAGCGTCCGGTCTCTTGCTTTCTGGGACCAGTCCCCACCAAAGTCCCACTTTGTCGTAGCGGCCATCGCCAATTCATCCGTCGACCTCCACGACGGGCCTCACGGCGTCGTCTCAGCCGCCAAATACAGCAATGCCCAGCTCGTCGGAACGCCGCCTGGATTTGGCTTGATTTTCAAGCCGGGCGCGACCGTTCAAAGCTTGACCGTAAGTGACATGTCCTTTTGGCTGATCACCCAGGCGACCGTGAGCGCGCCGAAGACAACCCTGGTTTCATTCAACGGGAGCACGAACATGGTGCTCGCGGATTCGTCTCTCTATGCGATTGAGGAGGCCGCGAGCTGGACGGCGAGCGACTGGATTAACACCGCTTCCAACGTATCCTGTCTATGAAGGCTGCGCCGCTCAACGGCGCGACCTTCGACAACATCAAGATCGACGGCAACTGGATTCAGGAAACAACCGACGAAAAGCGCCCGCTTCAAATCAGGGAATCGACGACTTCGACCGGGTCAACACCAACGTTTTCGTGACCAACAATGTCGTCCTGGTCAGCGCCTACCACGGGATCGCTTTGTACGGTTCGGAGGACAGCTTGATTGATCACAATACGGTTGCGAACCCGAGCACCAATGGCTTTCAAACGTGGATCACGGTGGCCGACACCAAAGGCGCGATGCCTTCGAAGAACGTCACCGTCAGCAACAACGCCGCCAAGTCGTTCCCCCTGTCCTCGAAGACCGTCAACCTGGTAGCGACCAACAACATCGTCGTCCCTGATCCGGTGGCCGCCTACACGACCTTCGACATCGCGACGATGACGTTTGACCTTACTCCGAAAAGTGGCTCGGTCCTCGACGGCAAAAGCGCCGGCGCCGCTGCTATCAAAACCCCCTAATCGGCGCATTCACGGAAAAACAAGACCGAAGCGCATAGCGGTTGAACTCAACTAACTCTGGGCTTAACTTCGACGCATGGCTGATCTGGAGCAACGGTACCGACTGCTTCATGGCGAGCGCGAAGCCGCGCGCGCCGAGCTGGTGCGTCTGAAATCGGCCGGCAAAGAGGTCGTGCTGGTCTCGGCCTGCATGGTCGGCATTCGCTGCCGCTTCGACGGCAAAGACAAGCGGTCGGACGACGCGATCTGTGCGCTCGGCGACGTCGAGATCTTACCGCTGTGCCCCGAGGTGCTGGCGCAGCTCGGCGTGCCCCGCCCGGCGATCACCCTGTCCGACGACGGCAAACGGGCGATCGACGCCAAGGGCAAGGATGTCACGGAGGCGCTCGACGCCGCGATCCGACTCGCCGATCTGTTCGCCACCGAAGCCGGCGCCACGCGCGCTCTCCTCAAAGAGCGCAGCCCTTCGTGCGGCGTGACCGAAGTGTACGGCGAGGCCGGCGTACGCCCCGGCGAAGGTCGCTTCACGACGCGCTTGCGCAAACGCGGCCTGCCCGTCGTCTCTGAAAAGTAGTCGCCCTCCTCCGCCGCGCGAGTCCTCTGCCCATGACCTCGAAGTCGCTTGCCGTCGAACTGCGCGCGCTCGTTCGCCTGGCGCTGCCGATCACGACGGCGCAGCTCGGGCTGATGTCGCTCGGCGTGGTCGACACCATCATGGTCGGCCATCTGTCGGACCGCGCGCTCGGCGCGGTCGCGCTCGGTAATCTGTACTCGTTCGGTCTGCTCATCTTGGGGCAAGGCGTGCTGCTCGCCCTCGACCCGCTGATCTCGCAAGCCCACGGCGCCGGAGATCACCGTGCAGTGGCACTCTCCTTACAGCGCGGCCTGGTACTCGCGCTGGTGATCAGCATTCCGTTCATGGCCGCGTTCTACGGTGCCGCACCGGTGCTGCGCATGTTCCGGCAGTCGCCGGATCTGATTCCCATGGCCGACGGCTTCGTGCGCGCGCTGGTGCCATCGGTGCCTGCGTTCTTCCTCTTCATTGTGCTGCGCCAGACGTTGCAGGCCACCAGCATCACGCGCCCGGTGGTCATCTCCGTGGTCGTCGCCAACGTCGCCAACGTGATTCTCAACCTCGGCTTTATCTTTGGCCGCTTCGGGCTGCCGGCCCTGGGCGCCGTGGGCGCCGCGACCTCGACGATGATTGGCCGCTACGTCATGACTGGCACTCTGGCGCTCGCCGGCTGGCCGCAATTTCGCCGGTTGTGGCGACGACCGACGCCGGAGCTGTGGACGCTCGGTCCGTACATGCACCTCCTGGGCATCGGCATTCCGACCGGCGTCCAGTACGGGCTCGAGACCTGGGTGTTCATGACCGCCTCGTTGATCATCGGCATGTTTGGCACCGCGTGGCTCGACGCGCATCAGATCGCGCTCAACCTCGCTAGCATCTCATTCATGGTGCCGCTCGGCATCGGTGCCGCATCGGCTACGCGCGTCGGCCAGGCGATCGGTCGCCGCGATTCGGTCGGCGTGCGGCGCGCAGCTCTGACCGCGCTCGTCTTGGGCGGCGGCGTGATGGCGGTGTCGGCTGCAATCTTCGCCCTGTTTCCGCGCCTCTTGGCGCATATCTACACGCCGTCCGAGCCGGTGATCGCGCTGGCCGTGACCCTCTTGCCGGTCGCCGCGCTGTTCCAGATCGTCGACGGCGTTCAGGCCGTCGGCT
>JBBQIO010000229.1:0-6230 GCA_038325015.1 Polyangia bacterium | reverse complement strand
AGCGTTCCCGGCAACGCCACGGGGCTGACCGTCTTGCCCAGCACGAGCGCGTGATGAACGTCGAAGACGCTGACCGAAAGCGAGCTCGGCAGCGTCTGCCCTGGGGCCAGCTGGAGCGACAGCATCACCGTGGTTGGTGCCGACGAGCAGCCCGACCCGCAAAAAAGCAGCAGCGCCGCGGCCAGCGCGAGCCGGGCCCGCCCTCGGCTCCGGGTTGGGTGTGTCCTCGGAAATGGGGCCATATCGGATTGAAACCATATCACGCGAGCACCGGCGCGGTTTGCGGCAGCCCGCACGCTGGTGCGACCTACATCTCGGGCAATCTCGGGCAACCTCGGGCAACCTCGGGCAACCTCGGGCAATCTCGGGCAATCTCCGGCAACGTCCGCGCCTTGGTTACAGATATACATATGTAATCGTTGAGTTTTTCCCGGCGCGTTTTGCCGCGGCGAAGGAGGTGTGGCGCCACGGCCACTTTCCCCCCACCCCCCGCCACTTTCTGTGTGCAGTCGAAATACCATCAGCAATATCAATCAATCAATTAGCCAGCGGACCGACCAGTGGGATGCAGGCGTTCATTGGCCTGCCTGTTGCTGCATGAGCCCACGTCAACCGAGGAGCTCTCCATGAGACGGACGTTTACTTACGGATGTTGGATGGTGGTTTCGGTCGCTGCGCTTGCCGGCTGCACTGCAGTGGATCGTGGCGACGTCGATCGCACGGAATCCGCTCTTTCAGCCATCCCGCACTACCCACACAAAGCGATATGCGCCGACGACCACATCCCCGGTCACATGCACTGCATGGCCCACGTCCGCACCGATGCCGCCGGCAAACCGATGGCGGCAGCTGCGCCGCAGGGCTTCGTGCCGTCGGACTTGGTCAGCGCTTACAACCTACCGACGACGGGCGGCGCTGGCCAGACCATCGCCATCATCGACGCGCAGGACAATCCGAACGCCGAGAGCGACCTGGCGAAATATCGTAGCCAGTTCGGCCTTCCCGCCTGCACCACGGCGAACGGCTGCTTCAAGAAGGTAGGTCAAGACGGCAGCGCGAAGCTTCCGTCGCCTGATTCCGGGTGGGCGGGCGAAATTGCGCTCGACCTCGACATGGCCTCCGCCGTATGCCCGAACTGCAAGATCCTGCTGGTCGAAGCCACCTCGGCCACACAAGACAATCTTGGCACCGCGCTCAACACCGCCATCGCGATGGGCGCGACGGTGGCCAGCAACAGCTACGGCGGCGGCGAAGACTCGACGGTGTCGAGCACCGACGCGCAATATTTCAATCACCCCGGCGTGGCCATCACGGTCTCGAGCGGCGACAACGGCTACGGCGCGCAGTATCCGGCGTCGTCGCAGTACGTGATCGCGGTCGGCGGGACCTCGCTCGCGGCTTCGTCGTCGACGTCGCGCGGCTGGGTCGAAGGCGTGTGGGGCGATGCCAGCAACTCGCAGGGCGGCGCCGGCTCAGGCTGCAGCGCCGACATCACCAAGCCGAGCTGGCAGAAGGACACCGGCTGCAAGAAGCGCATGATTGCTGACGTCTCCGCGGTTGCAGACCCGAACACCGGCGTTGCGGTGTACGACACCTACGGCGGCGCTGCGGCCGGCGCCACGGGCTGGATTGTTGTCGGTGGCACCAGCGCCTCGGCGCCGATTGTCGCAGCGACCTTGGCCCTCACCGGCCACAACAAGGACAGCGCGGCGTTCATCTACGCCAACACCGGCAACTGGTACGACGTGACCAGCGGTACCAACGGCAGCTGCGGTGCCAACGCCTACTACTGCAAGGCGGCCGCGGGCTACGACGGCCCCACCGGATGGGGAACGCCGAACGGCCAGGCGCTCGGCGGGACGCAGAGTGGCACGACCGGGGGCACGACCGGCACCTCAACCACGGGCGGCACGACGGGCGGCACCACCGGCACCTCAACCACCGGCGGCACGACGGGCAAAGGCACCACGACGGGCGGCACGACCGGTACCTCGACCACCGGCGGCACGACGGGCGGCACGACCGGTACCTCGACCACCGGCGGCACCACCGGCAAAGGCACGACGACCGGCGGGACCACTGGCTCCAGCACGACCGGCGGCACCACGGGCAAAGGCACGACGACCGGCGGCACCACCGGCTCCAGCACCACCGGCGGCACCACTGGCTCCAGCACCACCGGCGGCACCACCGGCTCGGGCGGCAGCTGCGCTCACGACGTGTGCTCGTCGGGCAAGAAGCTCAAGGCGTCGTGCAGCACCTGCGCGACCATCGTCTGCGATTACGGCGACTACTACTACTATCCAGACAGCTACTGCTGCAACAACCGCTGGGACTCGATCTGCGTCTCCGAAGCGGCCGAAGAGTGCGGCGAGTGCAACTAGCTGCCACCCAGTAACAACCAGGGGCGAAGGGAAACCTTCGCCCCTTTTTTTTGTCGCGGATCACCAGACCCACGGCAGCAGACGATAACGAACGCGGCGGCGGTAATCGTCGTAGCCGGCAAGCTCGCCAATCAGCAGCTTCTCTTCGCCCACGATGCGCACCGCCAGAACGATCGCCAAAACGCCGGCTACCAACAATGCCCAAAGCGCGCCGAGCAAGAGCGGTGCACCGACGAACATGAGCAACGCCCCGAGATACATGGGATGACGAACGACTCCATAGACCCCGGTCGAGACGACCTGGTGCTGGCGCTCGCTCTGGATGCGCACGAGCGGCGACAAAAAAGTATTGTCCATGCACGCGCGCAAAAAGAGCAGCCAGGACAGCGCCAGCATGGCGAGGCCGAGGCCGGCGATCGCGACGGCGTGCGGCAAGACGGGAGTCCAGCCGAAGCGGCGGGCGTCGAGCGGCATGATCACGAGCCACACGATGAATCCGACCGCGATGAGGTAGACGATGACCTGGTCGCGGCGGCTCTGACCGCCGGAGCCGGGTTTGCGATAGCGCTCGGCGAGGAGCGCGGGATCTTTGCGATAGAGCCAGCCGACCACGCTGCCGCACATCGCGACGAACCAGCCGGCGAAAATCCATCCCGCCGGCCAGTGCCAATCGCCGGCCAGCCAGAAGAGGAGCACGGGCCACAAGGAGAGTTGCAGCCCGGTCAGGATCAGCTTGAGCGGTGAAACGACCGCAGAACGGACGGCCGGACTAGCGGGCGTAGGCGTCCTCGGCGTGGCTGCGACTTTCGGGCGGCACTTCGAGCGCCACGCGCGGTGCGTCGACCCATAACCCTTCGAGGTCGTAGAAATCGCGCAGGGGGTGGTAAAAGACGTGGACAATGACCTCGCCGTAGTCGAGCAGCGTCCAGTTGCCGTCGCGCTTGCCCTCGACGCCGATCGGCCGCCGGCCGGCTTCGCGCAGGGCGGCCTCGACGCCTTCGCTCACGGCTTGGACTTGCCGATCCGAGCGCCCCGACAGGACCAGGATGTAGTCGGTGTAGCTCTGCTCACCAGAGAGATCGATGAGCACCGGCTCGAGGGCCTTTTTTTCCAGTGCGCCCTTGAGCGCGTTCAACGCCAGATCGAGTGATGACAACCGAGTTACCTCCTAAAAAGACGGTGTACCGCGTTTTATTGGCCCGCGACTGAATAAGTTGATCGGACGGTCACGGGCGAACTTGCCCCTCGCCGAGCACGACGAACTTGGTGGTGGTCAGCTCCTCGGCGCCCATCGGCCCGTACGCGTGCAGGCGCGTCGTCGAGATGCCGATCTCGGCGCCCAGGCCGAGCTCGCCGCCGTCGGCAAAACGGGTCGACGCGTTGACCACCACCGTCGAGGAGTCGATGGCATCGACGAAGCGCGCGCCGGTCTCGGCCACGCCGGTGATGATCGCCTCGGTGTGCGACGAGCCAAAGCGCTCGATGTGCGCCACCGCCGCGTCGAAGTCGTCGACCACCGCGACCGCGCAGATGAGGTCGAGGAACTCGGCGGCGAAATCCTCGTCGGTGGCCGGTGTGAAGCTGGCGACGACCTGGCGACTACGGGCATCTCCCCGAAGCTCAACGCCGGCTTCGCCGAGTCGTGCGGCGAGCCGCGGCAAAAAGGTGTCGGCCAGGGGGGCGTCGACCAGGATGGTCTCCACGGCGTTGCACACGCCAGGTCTTTGAACCTTTGCATTGTAGCAAATGTCCAGGGCCATTTTCAGATCCGCGGTGCGTTCAACGAAAATGTGGCAATTGCCGCGGTAATGCTTGATCACCGGAATGCGCGAGTGCTCGGCGACGAAGCGGATCAGCGCCTCGCCGCCGCGCGGTATCACCAGGTCGATCTCCTCGTCGCGCAAAAGGAGTCGCCCGAGGGTGGCGCGGTCGGTCGTCGGCAGGAGCTGCACGGCATCGGCGGGCAGCCCGACCATCGTGAGCCCGGTGCGCACGGCCTCGGCGAGCGCGCGGTTGGTGGCGAACGCCTCGGAGCCGCCGCGCAAGATGACCGCATTGCCAGCGCGCAGACAGAGCGCCGCCGCATCCGAGGTCACGTTGGGGCGCGCTTCATAGATGATCGCGATGACGCCGAGCGGAATGCGTCGACGGGCCACGCGCAGGCCGTTGGGGCGGGTCCACGCTTTGACCACCTCGCCGACGGGATCGGGCAGCGCGGCGATCTGGCGCACCGCCGCGACCACGCCGTCGAGTCGCTGAGCGTCGAGGCGCAGACGATCGACAAAGGCCGCGGCCATGTGCTGTGCCGCTCGGAGGTCAAGATCGTTGGCGGCCAGGATCTGCGGCGCAGCGCGGGCGATGGCATTCGCGATGTGATCGAGCGCCGCGGTGCGGGTCTGGCTATCGGCGCGCGCTAAAATTCGGCCGGCGGCGCGCGCGGCGCGGGCGGCAACGGCGAGCTCGTCGTCGGACATCGGGCGATCGGAGGGCAGGGGCACCGGTTCACTCACTTTGGCACGTCGACCAGGAGCGCGAGATCGTCTTTGTGAATCACTTCGTGGACCGCGCGATAACCGAGCAGCGCTTCGAGCTCGGAGGTGTGATGGCCGGCGATGCGACGCAGCTCGTCGGCGTCGAATCCGACCAGGCCGCGGGCCAGCTCCTGCCCTTGGCCGTCGATGACCATGACCGCGTCGCCCGACTCGAATGTGCCCTCGACGTTGGTGACACCGGACGGCAAGAGCGAGCTCTTGCCGTTGATCAAGGCACGCCGAGCGCCGTCGTCAACGCGCACGGTTCCTGCGGCGTGCAGTGCAAATGCGATCCAGCGCTTGCGCGCGGCCAGCCGATCGGAGCTTGGCCAAAACACGGTACCCGCCGGCTCACCCTCGAGTAGCGAGGCCAATGGGCGCGCGCGCCGGCCCGAGGCGACCAACGTGACCACGCCGAAGCGACCGGCCATGGCCGCCGCTTCGACCTTCGAAAGCATCCCGCCGGTTCCAACCGCCGAGCCTGCACCGCCCGCGACCGGACGCGCCTCGACGTCGATGTCGCGCACCTCGTGCATCAGCTGACCGCCGTCGGCAGGATCGCGATCGTAGAGCCCGTCGACGTCAGTCAAGATGACCAGCACCTCGGCCTCGACGAGCGAGGTCACCAGGGCCGCCAATCGATCATTGTCGCCGAAGCGAATCTCGTCGACGCTGACGGTGTCGTTCTCGTTGATCACCGGCACGACGCCGAGGCGCCACAGCGCGGCGAGCGCATGGCGCGCGTTGAGATAGCGACCGCGCGAAGCGACATCGTCATGGGTCAAGAGAACCTGGCCGGACAGAAGCCCGACGCCGGCCAGCGCCCGCTCCCAGCGCTGCATCAAATGGCCCTGACCGACAGCGGCGCAGGCCTGCAGCTCGGGCATCGTGCGGGGCCGCTCGGCCAGACCGAGCTGGCGGACGCCGAGCGCAATCGCGCCCGAGGTCACGATGCACACCGAGACACCGCGCTCCCGAAGGGCGGCCGCGTCGGCGGCGAGCGCGGCGATGCGACCGTCGGGATCTTCGGCCAAAAGGCGGCTGCCAATCTTGACCACCACCCGACGCGCGCGCAAAAGGTCGCCACGCTCGGTCCAGCGCGACTCGCTCATGGTGCTAAGCGCGGCTGGCGCGCTTGCCAGCGCTCGTCGAAGGCGCGGGCCAAAGCGGCGGTGTAGCCGCTCAGCGCGGCGTCGTCCTTGACTTCGGCGGCGACGACATCGGGCTCGATCGGGCCGCGCCCCAGCGCCCTGCCCAGCCGCGCGATCGCCCGCCGCCAGCGACGGCGCACGTCGGGCAGCGCCGCCAGGCTACG
>JBBQIO010000228.1:0-6234 GCA_038325015.1 Polyangia bacterium | reverse complement strand
GCCGGCAAAGACGATGACGTCGGCCGTGGTTTTTTGTGCGGCGCGCGCCAGACCGAGGCTGTCCCCGACGTGGTCGGCCAAATCTTGGATATCGGACTCCTGGTAGTAGTGCGCCAAGAGGACCGCGTTGCGCTCCTTTTTGAGGCGGCGGATCTCGTCTTCGAGCTGGTCGGCCGCGGGCAGCTTCTCGGACGCGACTTGGGCGAGCATGTTCATGCCGGTAATGTGCGTCAGCCCCAGCGCGCTGTCACTCGGTGGTTGGCTTTTCTTCCGCGTTCTGGGGTGGATTTTCGTCGCCGGCATCGCATGCCGCGATCAACGCATCCAAGCAGCGCCGCGTCTCGGCGCGCACGCCGCTAAAATCGATCCCGACCTGAAACTGCGCACCGCCGCCCCCCGGGCGCTCGACGCGGCGCTGGTGCGAGACGCGACCGGGCACGACCAGGAGGTCCCGCCCGGTCAGGTCGGGCACCACAATTTCGACCTCCTCGTAGAGGCTGAGCGCCTCGGCCAGCGTCATCAGGAGCGTCCCGGCGCGGATGTCGCCGAGCGTCCCTTTGAGCTCGGACGGCTGCGTCGGTCGCACTTCGATGCGTCGGATGCGCCGCTGCGCATGGTTCTGCACCAGGCCCGTGTCGAGCAGGAGCTCGATCAGATCGGAGAGCCCTTTTTGCAGCGCCGGTTCGACCGCATCGAAGCGCACGCCGTAGAGGCGCCCGCCCTCGAGGTCGCGGATGCGGATGATCTGCGCCATGACCGCGATGTCGCCCGACGTCAACGAGGGCAAGAACAGCTCGATGGTGTCGCCCTCTTGGCCGAGCGGCTGCGCGGTGAAGAAGCGCGCGCCGCCCTTGGATAGGTCGCGCAGCTCGGCGGGCGAAACACCGTCGGGTCCGTTGACCTCGATCTGAGTCGAGACGCCGATGCGGGCGTGGACGCGATGATCGGCGCCGGTGCCGGCATCGAGCCCGGGGTCGATGGTGCTGACCGGAGCGGCCGTTGCGGGCGGGACGATCGGGTGTGGCGCGTCTGGCGCGTCCGGCGAGTCTGGGGGCAGTCCCTCCATGAGGTTTTAGATTATCACAACCGGCGCTACCGACGGCGCGGCGTGGGTCCTGTGGACGGCGCGGCGTGGCGCGGATCATCGGGCCATGCGTGCCGCGGGTAGCGACGGCTGAGCTGCCGCTTGAGCTCGGGATAGGTGCGGTCCCAGAAGCTGGCCAGGTCGCGTGTGACCTGGAGTGGACGCTGATTGGGGCCGAGCAGGTGGAGCACGACCGAGACTTGGCCGCGCGCGATGCGCGGCGTGTCGACCTGGCCGAAGAAATCTTGCAGCCGTTCTGCGATGAACGGCTCGTCCGCCTGGTACTGCACGGCGGCGCGGCGACCGCTCGGTAGCGTCACGTGCGTTGGGGCCCAACCGTCGAGCGTTGCCGACAGCTCACTGGCGAGCTCGGCCACGAGGTTGCGCTCGGCAAGCGCCGCCAAGCTCGCTTTTCCCAAGGCGACGCATTGGGCGATCGCGCGCTCCAGGCGGAGATCGAACAGCGTGGCCGCGTCGAGCCCGGCCAGCTCGGGCGCGTGCGCAGCGGCAAATCGCACGCGTGCCTCGAGCTCGGCCAGCTCCACCAGGTCCACCAGCTCGGCACGCGAGCGCGAGCGCGCACGGTCGAGGAGGAGCCTCACTGCACCAGCCTCGTCGGCGGCGGCGAGCGTCAGTGTGCGGCTTTCGTCGATCACCAAGCCGTCGTAGAGGAGGCGCTCGATGCGCTCGACCCGGCCAGCGCTCGTGAGCCCCAGCGAGCGCTCTTCGACGACACCGCCGCTGTCGCCCTGTGCATCGAGCAGCCAATCGGGCGAGATGGCGCTCGCCCGCCGCACCACCGGGCGCGCGCTGGCGCCGCGCTGGGCGCGGTCGATGACGTCGACAGCAACCATCCACTCGGCGTCGCGCACGACACTGGCCGGGCTGAGCTCGGCGGTAATTCCGCCGGCAACGAGCAGCTCGGCGCCGCCTTTCCGGCGACGGCGCGCGACGCGATCGGGGTAGCCGGCGTAGAGGCTGCGCTGCAAGGCCTCGTCGACCTGCGCCGGGGTGAGCGAGCCACGCTGTCGCTCGGCGATTTTTGCGCGCTTCCGCAGCCCATCGAGCTGCTTTTGCGCCCGACCGATGGCGCCGTAACCGTCCCGGCTGCGCGCGTTCACCATGAGGTCGAGCTCGTGCAATGGGTCTGATGGTCCCGAGACCTGCGCGGTACGCGGGCCGGACTGCAGCGGGCGTTCGGCCAGGAGCGCGACCACCCCTGCACCCTCCTGCCCGACCCCGCGTTTTTCCGCCTCGTACAGCACCCGGCCGAGCCGCGGATGGAGCGGCCAGCTCAAAAGGGTGCGGCCGAGCGCGGTAATTTGCCCGGCATGGACCGCGCCGAGTCGCCCCAAAAGCGTATGCGCGGCCTGCACTGCAGCCACCGGCGGAGCGTCTAGCCAGGCGAAATCGGCCACCCCGAGCGCGGTCAAGAGGAGGACCGCCCCGGTGAGGTCGGCGCGGGCGACTTCTGGCGCCTCGTTGGCCGGTCGGGCGTCGTGGTCAACACGGGTGTAAAGCCGCACGCAGCGCCCGGGGGCGACACGCCCCGCTCGCCCGGCACGCTGGGTCGCCGACGCGCGCGAGATCGGGGCTACCCGCAGCTCCGGCAATCCAGACCAGGGTGAGTGCGTCGCCTGCCGATGCAGCCCGCTGTCGACCACCGCGGTGACGCGCGGCAAGGTGAGCGAAGTCTCGGCGACATTGGTCGACAAGATGACCTTGCGGCGTGCCCCGGCCTCGAGCGTGCGGTCCTGTTCAGCGGGGGACATATCGCCGTGGAGCACGGCCACCTCGAAGCCCAGACTGTCGGCGCGCGGGGCCAGCTGCATCGCGGCGCGCGCAATCTCGGCGGCACCGGGCAAGAACACCAGCACGTCGCCGCTGGGATCGGCCAGCGTCACCCGCCGCACCGCCTCGGCGACCTCGACCTCGAGTGGCCGCTCCGAGGGGCGCGGCAGATATTCGATCTCGACCGGATAGGCGTGCGCCGCGGCGCGTACCACCTCGGTGCCGAGATAGTCGGCCAGCTTTTGTCCGTCGATGGTCGCCGACATGACAACGATCGGAACGCGACCGCGGCACAGGCCGAGCAGAAGATCGCTGGCCAGGTGCCGCTCGTGAAACTCGTCGAACACCAGCGCGCCAACCGCGTCGAGCGCGCGCACACCATGCTCTTGAACACGCGCCTGAAGAATCCCCTCGGTTACGTAGAGGATGCGGGTGTGGCTGGACTGCGCTTCGTCGAAGCGGACCTGGTAGCCGATCTCCTGACCGACGGCCGCGCCGCGCTCGTGGGCGACGCGCTGCGCCGAAAGCCGTGCCGCTAGGCGCCGCGGCTCGAGCACCAGAATTGTTTTGTCAGCGGCCACGAGGTCGAGCAGCGCCGGCGGCACGCGCGTGGTCTTGCCGGTGCCGGGGGGTGCTTCGAGGACGACGGATCGGTGACGACGGAGCGCATCGAGGACGGTTGGCAGGACGCCGTCGACGGGAAGCGCAGAGCGCGACATTGGATGGAGCCGCGCTTAGAGGCTACTTGGCGTCCTGCGTCTCTTTTTCGGCTTTTTTAGCGGCCGGCTTTTTGGCTGGCTTCGGCGCGGCTTTTTTGGTGATTTCGTCGCGGCGGACCTTTTTCTCTTTTTTTGCTGCGGCGGATTTGACCCGGCGCAGCTTGGCGGCGCGGTCGCGGGTACGAAGGGGATGTTTCTGGGACATCGGTCGTCTCTCCTGGCAGTGAAAAGGGCTCTGGAAGCGGAAGGCCGCACCCTGCCACAAACCGGGCGCCCTCGCCCAGATCTGTTTCGCGCTTAGAGAGACCCTTAGCCGCGTGGGTGATGCTGGCGATAGACCGCCGCGACCCGACCGCGCGACAGATGGGTATAGACCTGCGTCGTTCCGATATCCGCGTGGCCGAGCATGGCCTGGACGGCGCGCAGATCGGCGCCGCGCTCGACCAGGTGAGTGGCGAACGAATGGCGCAGCTTGTGCGGGGAAATCGCCTTTCGAATGCCGGTGGCGCGCGCGTACCCGCGGAGGAGCTTCCAGAAGCCCTGGCGAGTCATCGCCCGTCCATGGTGAGTCAAAAACAGGTGCGTTGCGCGCCGCCCGCGATCGAACGTCGGACGCGCGGTGGTCAAATAGGTGGTCAGCTCCGCGACGGCGCGCGCGCCGAGCGGCACCAGTCGCTGCTTTTTGCCTTTGCCGACGGTCGATAAAAAAGCGTCGGCCAGATTGACGTCCGCAAGCTTGAGCAAGACCAGCTCCGAGACGCGCAGCCCGGTGGCATAGAGCGTCTCGAGCATCGCGCGATCCCGCACTCCACGCGCGTGCTTGCCGTCCGGCGCGGCCAAAATCTGCTCGACCTCGTCGAGGGACAGGACGACGGGCAGCGGCCGGCCAGGGCGCGGCAGCTCGAGGGCCTCGGTCGGGTCGTGGGCCAAGACGCGCTCACGCACCAGATGGCGAAACAGCTGCCGCAGCGAGACCAGCTGTCGCGCCTGACTGCGCAGCGCCAGATGCGATTTACTGAGCTCGACCAAAAACGCCAAGAGATGGCGCGGCTCGACGGCCTCAGGCCCGGCCAAGCCAGTGCGACCGGCGAACGCGGCAAATTTTTGCAAGTCGCTGTCGTAGCCCGACAGCGTGTTTCGCGACAGGCCGCGCTCGATGCGCAGATGATCGAGGTACAGGTCGATGGCGGCGTCGAGCGCTCCGGCGGCGACGTTTGCCGCGGTCGACTTGGCTTTGGCCGGCATCTTAATCCGGTAGCACGCGTACTCGGCGCGGAGCAACTTTCAGCGGGCGACGAAGTTCAAAAGACGCCCTTTGACGAACACGCGCTTGACGATGCTCTTGCCTTCGAGCGCGCTTTTCACCGGGGCAAGCGCTTCGGCGAGGCGGACGATCTCCTCTTCGGCGGTGTCCGGCTCGGCCTCGACCTGGCCGCGCAGCTTGCCCGAGACTTGGATGGCAAACGTGACACGTTTTTTTTCGGCGATCGTCGCCTCGAACGTCGGCCACGGCGTCCGCGCCAGGAGCTCCTTATGACCGAGCCGCTCCCAGATCTCTTCGCACAGGTGCGGCGCCATCGGGGATAGGAGCTGCACAGCCGCAGTCAGCGCTTCCCATAGCGCTGGGCTCGGCGCGGTCGGCAGCGACGGAGCGAGATAGGCGGCGTTGACCAGCTCCATGATCGCGGCGATGGCCGTATTGAACTGGAAACGCTCCCCGCAGACGTCCTCGGTGACTTTTTTGATGGTCTGGTGGGTTTTTTGCTGCAACGCAGCATCGGTCTCCGAGGCGGCACCGCGCGGCCGGCCGACAATCGCCTCACCGAGACGCCACAGGCGATGCAAAAAGCGCGACGCACCTTCGACGCCGGCCTCCGACCACTCCAGCGTCGAGTCGACCGGTGCGGCGAACAGCGAAAACACACGCACGGTATCGGCGCCGTATTTTTCGATCAGCGGCAGCGGTTCGACCACGTTCTTGAGCGACTTGGACATCTTTTCGGTGCGCCCGACGGTCACCGGCTGTCCACAGTGGCTGCACGTGCGGACCCCCTCGTTGACCACGATCTCTTCGGGATAGAGATAGTCGTGCGTCGGACAGCGATAGGTCTCCTTACAGACCATGCCTTGGTTCAACAGGCGGGCAAAAGGCTCGTCGAGATTTTTTTTCACCCAGCCCCAGTCGCGCAGCATCTTGGTGAAGAAGCGGGCGTAGATGAGGTGCTTGGTCGCGTGCTCGGCGCCGCCGATGTACTGATCGCAGGGCATGAAGTGATCGACCTGCGTGCGGTCGAGCCAACCGCCGACGCTCTGTGGCGACGCATAGCGGAGGAAGTACCAGGAGGACTCCATAAAGCCGTCCATCGTGTCGGTTTCGCGCTCGGCCGGCCCCCGCACACTGGGCAGGTCGTCTTTTTCCAGTTGGGATGCGTGGCCAGCGGCGACTGGCCGCCCTCGGCCAGGGTCACGTCGGCCGGCAGCGTGACCGGTAGCGCGGCGTCGGGCACCGGCTGATAGCCGTCGACCGGGCAGCGCACCATGGGAATCGGGCAGCCCCAAAAGCGCTGCCGTGAGACCAGCCAATCGCGCAGCCGGTAGGTCGTTCGAGCCGACGCCAGGCCGTCGGTCACCACCGAGGCC
>JBBQIO010000227.1:0-6258 GCA_038325015.1 Polyangia bacterium | reverse complement strand
CCGCGCACGTAGGTCAAAAGAACGTTCGCGCCCAAGTACGGATCGATTTTGAACGTGCCGGCGATGCCGAACGATTTGGAGATCTCGGCGTCGAGGCTGACGATGGTCAGGTCGACCTGCGGGCTGCCGAACACGCGCGACGCCGCGCCGCGCAGCGACAGCGACGGGATCGGCCAGCCGTGAAAACCTTCGTGCAACGCCAGCTTGGCGTAGACCTGCGCCGCGTACAGGTTGGCGCCGACCAACTTGGTCGCGCCCGCGCCGATCTCGAAGCCGGGCAGAGGCAGCCAGATTCCCTTGCGCGCGAACACCGAAATCGTCGGCAAAAAGCCGCCCGAAACGTTCTGCACGCCCTTTCGCCAGTAGTCGGCTTTACTCGAAATCTGCGTAAAGCCCGATTCGAAGGCGATCTGGAAGCCGGAGTACCCGAGCGTGTCGGCGGGCGCCAAAAAGCGCGGCGCCATCACCACCGAGAGCTCGCTCATCAGGCTCTTGTACTGAGTCTGGCGCGCGATGTCGGTCGGGTCGTTGAAGGCGCCGAACACACTCGGCTTGCCGATGATGCGTTCGAGGGTCAGATCGTTGGAGTCGGCACGGGCTTGACCGGTCGTCGCGAGCGCCGCGGCCAAGGCCAGCACCCCGACGCCCAAACGCGCCAACTTGCCGTCACTTCTCATCGCCTGGGTCATCGCGATTCCCGGTGCAGATCTCATGAGGCGCGCGCGCATCTCCGTTGATGGAGGCTAGCCCCCTGGCTCGTCGGGTGTCAAGAAAGCCCGCCGGCAAGTCGGGGACTTTCCCGACACACCCTGCCAGCGGTTCCTGTAGGCTCCGGCCGCCATGTCCTACACCGAGATCGAGTACCAAGTTGCCGGCCATGTCGCGCGCCTCACGCTCAATCGCCCGGAAAAGCGCAACCCCATCGGACCGACGACCGTGGGCGAGCTGCTGCACGCGCTCGATGCAGCCAAGAGCGATGCCGAAGTCCGCGTCGTCGTCCTGACCGGCGCCGGCAAAGTGTTTTCCGCTGGCGGCGATCTGTCGAGCATGGGGGGTGGCGGTGTGCCGCTGACCGCGGGGCAGAGCGCCAACACGATTCCCGGCACGTTCGTCGACCTCAACTTGGCGCTGGTTCACCTCGGCAAGCCGACCGTCGCGCGCGTCCAGGGCCACGCTTTGGCCGGTGGGCTCGGGCTGGTGGTCGCCTGCGACATCGCGATCGCCGCCGAAGAGGCGCAGTTCGCGACGCCGGAGGTCAATGTCGGGCTGTGGCCGATGATGATCATGGCGACGATTTTTCGCGCTGTGCCGCGCAAGCGAGGACTGGAGTTGATCATGACCGGCGAGCGCGTCTCGGCCAGCGATGCCGAGCGCATCGGCCTCATCACGCGCTCGGTGCCGGCGGCTCGCCTCGACGAGGAGGTGGATCGGGTGGTCGCGGTGCTGGTCGGCAAATCGCCGGCCGTGATGCGACTTGGGCGCGACGCATTTTATGCCACTGCCGACATGGACCTCGAGCCGGCGCTGCGCCACCTCGAGCAGCAGCTCATGGCGGTGCTCGGTACCGACGACGCCAAGGAGGGGCTGATGGCGTTTTTGGAGAAGCGCGCCCCGGTCTGGCAAGGAAAGTAGTGGCCGGCGAGCGCTTCATCGGCTGGCGCTACCTGTATCGCCGGCGTCGTAGCGAGGTGGTCAGAACGATGACCATCGGGTTCGGCGTGCTCACCGCTGCGACCCTCGCCGCGTTCCTGTTCACACATTCCGCGTTATATGCGTTTATTTCTGTTTTTTCGTTAATATTCTTTCTCGCCTATGTCGCGCTCAATTTCTTTTCTGTCTTCAGCACAATCTCGATGCTGGGGGTCCTCATGGGGGTCGCCGCGCTGGTCGTGGTCTCGTCGGTGACCAGCGGATTTCAGGCGTCGTTCAAGGACAAGGTGCTGGGGGTCAACGCGCACATCATCATCCTGCGCTACGGCCAGGATTTTTCGCAGTACCGCGACGTCATCAAAACCGCGAGCACGGAGCCGCATGTGATCGGTGCGGCGCCGTTCGTGCTCAGCGAGATGATGCTCGCCTCGACCGGGGGCAGCTCGGGGGTGCAGGTCAAGGGCATCGACCCGAAGCAGGCGACGCGGGTCAACGATGTCGGTCAGCGCCTCATCATTGGCCATTTGGACGACCTGGAAAAGAAGCTGCCGCCCAACGACGGCGGTCCGCCGCTGCCCGCGATCTTCATCGGCAAGGAGCTGCAGCGAAAGCTGCGCGTCAAGCTCGGGGATCGGCTGCGCGCGGTGTCGCCCAAGAGCGACTTCGATCCGTCGCAGTGGACCCCGACGGGTGGAGCGGCCCCCGAGGCGCGTGAGTTCCGCGTCGCGGGCGTCTTTTACTCGGGTTTTGACGAGTACGACCGGCACCTGAGCTACGTCCTTCTCAAAGATGCGCAGGCGTTCGGCAAGAACGGCGACGTGGTGACCGGGGTGGAGCTCAAGCTCGACCGGGTCGACGTGGCCAAGAAGCTGGCGGAAAAGATCCAGGCGGATCTCGGCGGCGTGCCGTTCCGGGTCATCGATTGGGAGGCGCTCAATCACAACCTCTTTACCGCCCTGGCGATGCAGAAGATCGCGCTCCTGATTTTCTTGACGCTGATCGTGATTGTTGCGGCGTTCAACATCGTCGCGGCCATGACCACTCTGGTGATCGACAAGACCAAAGAGATCGCGATTCTCAAGTCGATGGGCATGCGCGAAGGCGGCATTGCGCGGCTGTTCCAGGTCGCGGGTCTGACCATCGGCGGACTGGGTGTGGCGACGGGTATCGGCGTCGGCCTGTTCGTCTGCTTTGTTGTGCAGCACTACGGGTACGTGCTCGACGCCAAGGTCTACCTCATCGACCGCCTGCCGGTGCTGGTCAGCCCGCTCGAGATCTGCATCGTCGCCGCCGAGACGCTGGGCATCTGCTTTTTGGCGACGCTCTATCCGTCGCTGCGCGCCGCCGGATTGCGGCCGGTCGACGGCCTCAGAATGGAGTAGGCGCGGACCTCACTTGAGGATGGCGCGCGGCCGCAGACGCGCGGCGATCGCGGCAATCTCGCCTGGGTGGCGCTCGGCGATGGCCGCCAGATCGGCGGACCTCGCGGTCAAGGCGCGCGCGTCCGCGCAACGCTCGACGAAACGCATCATCTCTAGTGCGGCATCCGCGGCGCCCTCGGACTCGGGCAAAAGCAGCATGCTCAGCACGCAGTCGACGACCACCGGCGTCACCGAATAGGTCGAGCCTTGATGGTAGGCCGCCGACCACAGCCCGTCATAGACGGCGTTGGCGCGCCGCTGTTCGTCGGGGTCAAAGAGGTCGACCAGGAGCCACGGCATCTTGGTTGCCTGACCGTAGGCGTGATCGAGGCGCTTCCAGTCGATGCCGTCGACGATCGGGCGAAACCAGTCGGGCAGAGGATCGGTTCCCTGCATGCTGTTCCAGCGCTGATAGGGGTCTTCGGCAGCCGGCGGCGCGCTGCGGATGATCATGATCAAAAGGACGGTCAGTCCCGCGGCGAAGAGCAGCAAAAAGACGTCGGGCGCGCGCATGACATTGGAGAAGATAAGCATCGGCTACAGCATCAGCACGGACAAGTTGGGAACGATGGTGCGGCCGAGCTCGATGAGGTGTGCATGGTGGGTGAACACCAGCACCTGCGTTCGGCGCGCCAAATCGGCCAACGCTTTGAGGCCGGCCAGGGTGCGCGTGTCGTCGAACTGGATAAATAGGTCGTCGATCACCAGCGGCAGCGGCGGCGCCCGATCGAGATAATCCTCGATGGCGGCCAGGCGTAACGAGAGGTAGAGCTGGTCGACCGAGCCGGTGCTCATGCCGTCGATGGTCACTGTCCGCTCCTGCCGCACCCCGACCAGGAGCGCGCGATCCTGCAAGTCGAGGTCGACGCGGAGCTCGTCGAATGCCCCTCCGGTGAGCGCGGCGAAGAGCCGGCTGGCGCGGGCCAGGAGCGGCGCTTGCTTTTGCTTGCGATAGCGATCGATGGCCCAGCGCAAGAGCACCGTCGAGGCACGCAAGCGTACAAAACGTTGCGCGCTGTCCTGCAACTCTGCGACCGCGAGCTGCCGCTCCTGACTGGCCTCGCTGGCGCGCGCGCCACCGTCGACTTGGGCCAGATCGCGCTCGGCGTGTGCAGCGGCCACATTGAGGTCGGACAGCGCTGCGTTTTGCCCATTGATGCGTCCGACCAGGGTCTCGATCTCCGAGGGCAGCGCGTCGCGATCGACATTGGCGCACTCGGCGGCCAAGGCCTCGACAGATAGCCCATCGCCGGCTTCGCTGAGCCGCGCGGCCGCCCGCTGCTGTTCAACGCGCAGCTGGTTGGCCTGCGTCGCCCGCGCGATCACGCGTCGCGCCTCGTCGATCGTGGTGCATCCGGTGGCAACGAATAGCTGATGAAGGCGCGCGTCGAGTACGCGCTTTTCGTCGGCGAGCTTGGCGCGCGCAGCGGTTTGCTCGGCGTGCTGCCGATCGAGCTCCAGCCGTCGGCTGCGAGCTTCGCGCGCCTCCTCCAATCGCCCCGCCAATGTCGGACAGAGCGCATCGTCCGACGCCGGAGCATCCGCGATCAACGCGCGCAATCGCGCCCCGGCGCTACGATAAGCGGCGAGGTCGTCCTCCATCTTTTGCAGGCGATCGGTGCACAGCCGCGCCTGCCGCGCCTCTTCGCGCAACTCGTCGATCACCTCGAGCGCCGCGCGCGTCGCGTCGATGCGCTCGTCGGCGGTGCGCCCGATGCGCAAGATCGCCTGCCGCCATGCGGCCGTCCATTCGGCGACCGCCGTCGTGGCCTCGGTGGCCTCGCGCTTGGCCGCCGCCAGCTCGGCCTGGCGCTGCTCGTTTTGCCGTTGCTGCTCGCGTTGGGCCCCTTCGCGCTGCGAGATCTCTTCGTAGCAGCGCTCGGCTGCGGCGAGAACCAGGCCGATCGGCGCAGTCGAAAGTCGTTCGATGTCGGCGGCCGACTCTTCGGTCGACAGCGCGGAGAGAAGCCGAATACGGTCGGCGTCCTGCTCGCGCTCGAGACGCGCCAGTCGCTGCTCGTCTTCGGCAGCGCGCTGATACAGCGCCAACAGCTCGGTGCGTGCGTCGAGCCACGAAAGCATCTCCGTCGGAGAGCGCGGCGCCACGCCGCTCGGCGCCCACAGCGCGCGCCAGCTCTCTGCGTGCGCCTCGCGCGCAGACTCGAACCGCTGGCGCTCGGTCTCGGCATGCGCGGCGCGCGCCGCCAGCCGCTCGATGCGCTGCTCGATCGCACCGAGACGCGCGGCATCCGCGACTCCGGCGAAGCGACGATCGGCCAGCGCATCGGCCGCGGCGACGGCCGCGGGAAACTCGGCGATCGCCGCGGAGTCATTCGCGGCAATGCGCGCCCACACCGCGTCGCGCAGGGCGCGTTCGGCGAACACCTGCTCCTGCGAGACGATCTTGCGATCGCGCATCAGCTGCGCGGCGCGCAATCGCTCGTCGCCCAGCTCGGCCGCGACGCTGGCCAGCTCGTTCGCGATGCGCTTTTGCTCGGCGGCCAACTCTCCGTCCTGTCGTGCACGCTCGTTCAATGCCGGGATCGATGGAACCGGCAGACGCAAGAGCGCCTCGGCACTGCCGCGCCAATCGGTCAGCTTTTGCTCCGCGGCGGCGATCTTGAGCGCACCTCCCGCCAGCTGGTCTCGGCAGCGGCCGATCTCGTGGGTCACGTCGCCCTTGTTGCGCAGGTGCGTGATCATGTTGCCCAGCAGCTGACCGCCGAGGTCGAGCGCGCGCACGTTGAGCTGCTTTTGCAGGCGCTTTTTGTCGAGCGAGAGGCGGGCCAGGTCACGGTCGGCGGATTTTTGCGCCTCGTCGAGCGCGCCCCATTGCTCGTACAGCGCGCGTACCCGGACGACGTCGGGTCGCCCGGGCAGACGGCGCTCGATCTCGTTCAAGGTCGTCGGCGCGGTTGGAACTTCGCCCAAGGGCTCGGTCGACAGCTCGGAGAGGAGGGTGGTCATGCGACGCATGCGCGCGGCTAGCTCGGCGCGCGGCCCCTCGACGGTGGCGGTTGCCGCAACCGATCGTAGCTGCACGAGGTGCTTAATGTCGCTCTCGTGAGTCAGCACCGCTTCGTCGATGGCAATGCCGGCGCGTTCCGTGAGCTGGGCCAGCGAATCGGCCAGCGCCTGGTCACGATGCTGCAGTGCAAACAAATCCTCGCCGACCCGATCCAGCTGG
>JBBQIO010000226.1:0-6273 GCA_038325015.1 Polyangia bacterium | reverse complement strand
GCGAGCGACCTCTCCACGGGGCGGCTCAGCGCGCGATACTTTCGTACAGCGCGTCAAGCCGGTCGAAGACGCTGTCGGCGTCATAGATGGCGCGCACCCTCCCCGCAGCCACTTTGGCCGCCGCTTGCCAATGGGCGGGGTCGGCCAGGATCGAATCCATCGCTTCGGTCAGCGCGCGGCGGTTGCCCTGGCGCACCACTCGCCCGCCTCCGGTGCCCCCGATCACTTCGCCACAGCCGCTGTCGTCGGACACGACCACCGGCGTGCCGCACAGGAGCGCCTCCAAGGGAACCAGACCGAAGACTTCGTGCTGCGACGGATAGGCGACCAGCGTGGCGTCCGCCAGCACGTCGAGCCGAGCGGAACCGCGGAGAAGACCGGTAAAGAGCGTGCGGTCCGACAGGCCGCGCTCTTCGACGCGCCGGCGAACCGCCGTGCCTGACCCCATATCGTTGCCGGCGATGACCAGCCCCACCGCGGGAGAGGCGAGCTGCGCGAAGGCGTCGACCAGTAGCTCGATGTTCTTTCGCGGCGTGAGCTTGCCCAGGTAGACGACCAGTTGCCGCCACTTGATAGCGAAGCGCTCGCGGAAGCGCCCCCGCACCACGTCGCGCGTCTCGGCGAGGTCGACGGGATGGGGAATCACGCGGATGCGCTCGGCGGCAATGCCCAGGCTGCGGAGCTGCTGGTGCTCGGCATCGGTGACGGCAAGGAGCATGCGCGCCGCCGGCATGACACGGCGCCCGACGGTGTGATCGAAAATCCATTTGGCCAGACGGCGGTGCTCGATGCGCGGCGCGGTGCCGTGTGTGGCGAGCACGTAGGGCACACCAGCGCGGCTCAAACGGTCGGCGGCGATGGTGCCCGGCAAGTTGTGGCAGCCGTGTAGGTGCGCCACGTCGAAGGCGCCGGCATGGTCGCGCAAATACGCGTCGAGTCCCAGCGGCACGAAGAACTGCAGGTGGTAGGCGAGCGTGTTCGACAGGTTGGAAAAGTGCCGCAGCTCGACGCCGTCGCCGCTGTACTCGACGGGCCACGCGCCGAGACCGGACGGCGCCGACGGTAAACGACGCTCGGCATCGAACGCATCGGTGGTGCACACGGTGACCTGATGGCCGCGACGCGCCTGTCCGTGCGCCAGGGACGCCACCACGCGCGGAATGCCGCCATATGCCCACGCCTGCTCGTAGTACGGGGTCACATGGAGGATTCGCACCACTCGACTATAGCGCAGCCGACGAGGGCGGTGCTTGACGGGGAGTCGTCCGCTCTCGGAGACTCGTGCGTATGATCGAGCGAAGTGCGGGCGTGATCGCGTGGCTCACCGGGCTGTCCGCCGCAGGGAAGAGCACGCTCGCGATGCACGCTGCGCGCAGGTTAGCGGGGCGCATGCCGGTCGAAGTTCTCGACGGCGATGAACTGCGCCAGACCCTGTCACGGGGGCTCGGCTTTTCGCGCGCCGATCGCGAGGAGCAGGCTGCGCGCATTGGCTACGTCAGTCGGCTGCTCGCGCGCCACGGTGTGGTGGTGCTGGTCGCGGCCATCACGCCGTACGCCGCCACGCGGGCTCAGCAGCGCGCGCTGGCGTCGCATCACGGTGTGCGCTACCTGGAAATTTTCGTCGACGCGCCAATGTCGGTCTTGCTCGAGCGCGATCCCAAAGGATTGTACGCTCGGGCGCAGCGCGGCGAGATCCCAGCCTTTACCGGCATCTCGGATCCATACGAGCCGCCCGACGCACCGGAGCTCGTCATCCGCACAGACACGACCGGGGCCGAAGAGGGCGCCGATGCGCTGGTGCGCGTCATCGTCGCGGCCCGTGACGGCGCGACGGGCACTGCATGAGCCGCGTCGCGATCGTCGTCGTCACCTACGAATCGGCCGCGCATCTCGACGAGCTTTTGAGCAGCCTCGCGGCCCACACCGATTTGGCGCGCCACGCGGTGCTCATCGTCGACAACGCATCCAGCGACGACTCTGTAGCCATCGCTCGCGAACACGCGCAGCGCCATCCGTCGATCGTCGTGATGGAGCAGCTGACCAATCGCGGCTTCGCCGGCGGCAGCAACGTCGGTCTGCGGCGCGCACGCGAGCTCGGCGCCACCTACGCGCTCCTGCTCAACCCCGACACCGTCGTCACGCCCGGCTGGCTCGACGCCCTGACCGCCGTGGCCGACGCGTACCCCGAAGTCGCCGCAGCGCAGCCGCTCCTGCTCCTTCACAACGAGCCGACGCTCGTGAACAGCGCTGGCAATGCGATTCACTTTTGCGGTTTCGGGTTTTGCGACAGTTATCGCGCGCCGGTCACGGACCTCGATCCATCGACGGCGCCGCGGTCGATCCCGTACGCCACCGGGGCCGCGCTCCTGTTGCGCATGTCGGCCCTGGCTCGGGTCGGCCTGCTCGACGAGCTGCTGTTCCTCTACCACGAGGACTGCGACCTGCAGATTCGCCTGCGACAGGCTGGTTATGAATGCGTGGTTGTGCCAGCGGCAACCGTGCGACACAAGTATCGTGCGGATTTCTCGGCGGCTAAGTACCGTTGGCTCGAGCGCAATCGCTGGATGGTGCTGCTCAAGGATTGGCCGCTCGACGTGCTTGTCGTCGCCGCTCCCATTCTCGTCGGCGTGCAGATCGCAGTGACAGTGTTTGCAGTGCGCAATGGCTGGGCGCGCGAGCTCGTGCAGGCCCACGTCGATGTCGCGCGCCATCTGCCGGCGCTCTTGACGGCGCGAGCGACGGTGCAGCGCGCGCGATCTCGCAACGCCAACGACGTCGCGTGGTTTTCCGGGTCGCTGCGCTTTGCCGGCCTCGACCATCCGGTGGTCACGCGCTTCGCTAACCCGCTGTTGAGCTTTTTTTGGGCGGCGGCGCAGCGTGTTTTGCCATCGACGCGGGCGGCGGCACGCGCGCGTCGCGAGCGTTTCCCGGCGAACGTATAACCTCTGCCCCTCCGCGTCGATAAACCAGATTCGATCGTTTTGGTTCGTAGCCGGGCCGCAGACATCATTGCGATGATTGAAACACCGAGTCTCGACAGGCCCGGCGGCTTTTAACTCCAGGCCGGGCCGACGCAGTAGTGTCAACCGTAGTACCAGGCGGTGACCGCGAGGCGCGGCGCCCAGGTTGGCAGCACCTCGTGCTCTACCTTGGCCGACAAAAAGACCACCAGGCGACCGAAGAGCGGAGCCAGGTCAACCGCCGGCTCGGCGTGGAGGCGCAGCTGGCCACCGTCCGCCGGCTTCCACCCGGGATTCAGATAGGCGATCGCGGTCAGCCGCCGGCCAACCGCCCCGGCCAGGGCGTCGCGATGCCGCACGTAGCAAGCGCCATCACCGGCGTAATAGCCGAGTTGCAGATCGAAGCGTGTCAGCCCCAGCCAAACGTCGCGGTTCAGCTCGCAGCGCAGCGTCTCGAACATGATCATCAGGTCCGAAAAGTCGACGTCGGCGGCGGTCAGCCACAGCGACGAATCGCCACGCACGGAAGCATCGGCAGCGTGAGCCCGCGAGATTCTTGCCGGCGAGAGGCGCGCAGTGTCGACCCGGAGCTGCGCGGCGACCATCGCCTGTGCAGCACCACTCCAGGCTTCGCGACTGAACCAGCCGTCGCTGCCGAGCTGTTCGATCTCGCGATCGGTCATCCGGTCGAGTATGCGCCCAGCGCAGCGTTCAGCGGCCGCGAGCGAATTGTTTGTCGCCTCCCGGCGACGGTGTGTAATGGCGAGGTGCAGCTACCCGCGGACCTGCCCTGGATTATCGTCGGATGCGCGGCGCTGCTAGCCCTCGTGCAGACGTTGCGGCTCGCGGGATTGCGGGCGGCGCCGGGCATTCGATTGCGCGCCTCGGCACTGCGCGGCGCGGTCGGCGAAAGGAGCGCCGCGGGGCTGCTGTCGCGCGCGGGCTATGCCATCGAGGCCACCCAAGCGAGCGCGCAATTCGCCATTGCCGTCGATGGCCTCGACGTCGACGTCGAGGTTCGCGCGGACTATCTCGTCTCGCGTGCGGGGCGCTCATTCGTCGCCGAGGTCAAAACCGGTGCCATTGCGCCCAGCGTCGACCATGCCCCGACGCGCCGGCAGCTACTGGAATACAGCCACGCGTTCGGCGTCGATGGCGTGCTGCTCGTCGATGGTGAAACGGGCAGCGTCCGCGAGATCGAGTTTCCGTGGCGCAAGCCGCCAACCCGAGGGCTGCGCTGGCTTTTGGTCGGAGCTGTACTGGGGGCGGTCGCCGCCGCATCGGCAACGGCCGCGGTGCTGCGGCACGACGCTCCGGCGAAGCCTCATGTCACTCGTCTTCGACCAGCGCCTTGAGTCGGTCGATCGCCTCGTCCCATCGTTGCGACACGTGATCGAGGTAGCGACGCGCAAGATCGAGTCGCTTGGCTTCGAGCTGCCACACGCGCTCACGCCCCTCGGCACGGCCGCGCACCAGCCCCGCCGCCGCCAGCGCGTGCAGATGCTTGGTGATCGCCTGGCGCGTGACCGGCTCGCCCGCGCTCAGGTGCGCGATCGACAGCGGCCCTTCGGTACACAGGCGCGATATCAATCGGAGGCGCGTCTCGTCGCCGAGCGCGGCGAACACGGGCGCAGCTTCGACCCTCTGGCGGGCGCTATGCTTCGACATGGCGCGCCAAGCTCTCAGCCTGCGCGCTCCAACCGCTGTCGTTCATGCGGAACGCATCGGCGCGACGCGCGTGCGGCAGCTTGTCGAAACCGGTCTCGATGATCGTCAGCGACGTGCCGCCATCGGCGGCGGTGAGCTTGAATTCGACCAGCGTCGGCGCCTCATCCGAGTAGTCGACCTGCGGATCGATCGCGAAGGGGTGCCAGCGAAACGAAAAATAGTGTTCCGGTTCGATGCGCTCGATGTCGATCGACATCTTGCGGTGCTCGTAGCCCTTCATCGTGAGGTAGCCCGTGGCAGCCACACCGGGCGCAAAAGGCGCCTCCAGCTTGACCCCGAACCATGCGCTGAACTCGTCAGCGGAGCTGATGGCGCGCCACACACGGGCCGGTGTTGCACGGAGAAACACTCTCTTTTCGATTCGATCCGTGTTCGTCGTCATAGGCAACCTCCTGGTTGCATATATAACTCGAACGATCCTGACATGCAACCGATAAGTTGCCTATTGATCACGCAGCTTGTAGCGCTGAATCTTTGCCGGTTGCAGTTTTGGGCAGCGCGTCGACGAGTTCGATAAAGCGCGGATATTTGTACGGCGCCAGCGTGGCTTTGACGAAGCGCCGGCCGACGTGCAGATACGCAGCTTTTCGAGCGACGCAGGCGGTGCCTCGGCCAGGATGGACGCAAAAAACGTCCGAAGTCGTCGAGGCCTGCGACCTTGTTGCCGCGCCCTTGGGCGACATTGCGACCGAGCAGATCGACCGCCGCGTTGGAGCGGCGCGGGAAAGTGACCGTCGGCGGAATGGTGGGGCCGGCAGCGCTATACACGCGCCCAAGTGTAGTGGAGTTCTTTATTTGGCTGGGGTCTTCGACGGATCGTCGGCGGGATTGACGTAGATCATCTGAAACGGGCCCATTGACGCGATCTCGATGACGGTCTCTTTTTTGGTCAGCGCAAAATGATTCATCTTGGCTGGCAGGCTGGTAAAGCCACCTGCGGGAACGGCTTTGGTCTGCGCGGCTTCGAGCTTGTCGCCCATCCCGATGAAGAACGCGCCGGAGATGACTGTGATGTTCTCGTCGCTGGGGTGCCAGTGGGCTGGGATTTTATAGTTCGCCGGCAGCTTGAAACGGACGACGAACAACCCCGGTTTGCCCGGGTCGCCGGCCAGCACCGCGAGCTTGGCACCAGGCGGAACGATCGGCGGCGCGTCACCCCACTTGGTCTCGGCCGCAGTAACGATGGTGTGCACCGCCGTATCGGCATTCACCGCGGAAACCAATCCCAACAATACAATAGCATTCAACAGCCCAAATACGATTCTCGTTATCATTCCGTTCTCCTTTTGTTGAATTGATCTACGTGCAGCTACACTACACAGCTGATCTAGGTACTTGTCGTATCATCATCAAGTTGTTTCTTCTGCTCGTCGGTGAGCGGGGGCGGAGCGGGCTCCGGTTCGGCGGCCGGCTGCTCCGTGACGCTGCCATCCGGGTGGATCGTCCTGTCCCCGTCGTAAATATCAGCAGTTCCGTTGCCCTGCAAATTGCGATTGATGGTTGCGCCTGCAGCGACAATCGATCCGTCAACCTTCATATCGTCGTAACTTGCCTCTGGAATATCTGCGGCTTTCTGCGGAAAGGC
>JBBQIO010000225.1:0-6293 GCA_038325015.1 Polyangia bacterium | reverse complement strand
CTGGCGCTGGATGGCGGACAGCTCGAGCTTCCCAGTCTCGACTCGGGCGCGTCGCGACAGGATGTCGGCGGCCTCGGCCCAGTCGGCGTCTTCGTACGCCAAGATGGCCAAAAGGCCGAGCGCCTCGGCGTGCGCGCCGTCCTGGGCGAGCACGGCACGCAGCTCGCTCTTGGCCAGCGCTCGGTCGCCGAGCTCGGTGTGCGCCAGGCGGGCCAACAATCGCTGCAGCGCCACCAACCGCCCGCCGTCGGTCTCGACCTGCAACCGACGACGATAGAGCGCGGCGCGCCCAGCGTGATCGGCGAGCTCGCGATAGGCAATCTCCAGACGCGCAAAGCTCTCGGCATCGCGCGGGTCGATGGTCAGCGCGGCCTCTAAGAGCTCGATGGCGCGTCGCTGATCACCAAGCAGATCCTGCGCCAGCGCGCCGGCCACGACGAACGCGGTCCGGCGAGCGCTGCCGTCCTTGAGAACCCGGCCCATGCTCGCCGCCGCTTCCATCGACAAGCGATAGTCCAGGCGACGCAGCCCCACCCAGCCGGCCAGCACCAGCGCCGGCAGATGATCGGGCGACAGCTCGAGCGCGCGCACCAGCTCGCTATGCGCCTCGTCGAGCCGTTCGAGGGCAAACAGTGCCTCACCGGCCCGCGTGCGATAGACCGTCGCCGACCGCGCATCGGTCGCGGCGACCTCGGCCAGGCGAATGTAGAGCGGCACCTGCGCGTCGAGCTCGCCGCTCAATCGCGCTCTGGCCAACGCCCACTGCAGCGCCGGCCGCAAATGCGGATCCCTGGCCAACGCCTGGCGATAGTCGCTGTCGATCGCGTGCTCGACCTCCTCGGCCGACAGCTCAGGCCCGACCAGCTTGCCCCGCAACAGCGCGCGATCGAGATGCACCCAGGCGGCGAAGCGCGGCTCCGAGGCGCACAGCGCCAGCTGCTCGTAAAGCGCGACTAGCTCCGCCGTCCGACCCTCGGCGAGCGCGCGCCGCTCGAGCATGCGCAGAGCGATTGGATGCGCCGGCACCAGGTCCAAAATCGATTCGAAGACCATCAACGCGCTGCCGTGATCGCCACGCAGCTGCCCGTCGACAAAGGCGAGTCGCTCGTAGGCGGTGACCTTGCGCGCCACGTCGGCGGCCTCTTTGAGACCGGTGAGCGCGCGATCGGCGAGCGCAGCGAAGTTGGCGGATTGCTCGTAGGCGCGGTCGATCGCCGCCATCGCAACGGCGTGGTTGGGCGCCTCGGCGAGCGCCTGACGAAATCGGTCGGCGGCGCGGTCCGGCTGGCCGAGCTCATACAAAAAGCGCTCGCCGATGACGATCTGACGCGCCACGCGCTCTTTGGTCAGAAGCGCGACGGTCGATTCATTGCGCGCCGCGGCTTCTTCTGTAGCGCTAGGCGTCGCCCGACGAAGCTCGTCGAGCTCGCGATCCATCGCCTCGATCCACAGGGTGTCGTCTTCGGCACGCAGCGCCAATCTGTCGAGCGTCGCCACGGTCGCCTGCACGATGCCTGTCGCTTCGTTGGCTTGGGCCGGCAGCGTCCCCAGCAGCTGTCGCGCCACGGCCACCGCGGCGGCAACGTGACCGCCAGCTTCGTGATGAAGGGTAAGACGCAGCGCATCCGCCGCCGCAGCGGCCCACTGCCCAGCGCCGCTCCAAGCGGCCTGCCGTCCGGCCAACAGCGCCTCTTGATCGGCCGGCGAAAACGCGGTCATCGCAGCGACGTAAGCCACAGCCAGCCGTGGATTGAGGGTGAGCCCGCGACGCAGGCTCTCGACCGGGTCGTCGGCCACCTCGGCATCGTGCGGCGAGACCCGCGTCACCACGCTGGCGTGCTCCAGCCACAGCTGCGCCGCCCACAGCGGATCGCTGGCCTCGGTCCGCTCCGCTTCTGCGGCCAGCGCCTTGCCAGCACCCGCGTCGGGTGTGCGCTCCGTGAGTCGAAGGCGCAGCCAGCGCGCACTCTCTTCGCCCGGTTCGTCCCACAGCGGCTGCACGACCCGCAGCGCTTCGCCCACGGCGTTGTCGTTCGCCGGAGTCGACAACCAGAGCCGCGCGGTGCGCATCCGCAGCGCCGAAACCATCGCCGCGTCGAGCTCGGGCTGCTGGTCGACTTGCAACGACAAGAGGCGCGCGGCAGCGGCGACATCTTGGCCGGTCAGCGCGAGCGCGACCCCCAGCTCCAGAGCGCCGTCGATCCCTACTCCGCTCTGCACGAGTGCCGTGGTGATGCGCCGCGCGTCATCGGGCGCCCCGACGGTCGTGGCGATGCGCGCGGCGTCCAGCTGGGCGGCGCTCCCGGTTTGTGCTTGCTCGGCCGCGAGCTTTTCGTGGAGCGCGACCAACGCGTCGTCGCCGCCGGCCGCGATCCGCTCGTCGAGGAGGCGTGAGCGAGCCCAACGGGGCCGCGGATCCGCGGTGCTCAGCGCGGCGGCCTCGGCGTAGCGCGCGAACGCAGTCGGAGCGTCACTCGCTTCTCGGGCGCGACGCCCGAGCGCCATGAGAAGATCGAGTCGCTGGCCGGAGTCGATCGTGGCTTCGAGCAGCGCGCTCCAGGCGTGGGCGTGCTGCGTCGGGTCGACCGGACCGCCGGCGCCCTCAATCGCCGCGAATAGCCGGACTCGTGTCGTCGCGCCCAGCAGGTCGACCGACGAGGTGCGGTCGGGCTCGTCCATGGCCTGTGCAGCCTGCGCCGCTCCAGTGTGATCTGCGGCCTTCAAGCGAAGCTGTGCCAGCCGGCGCAGCCAGGCCCCGCGGATCGCTCCGGGCGGCCAGAGTGACGCCAGCTGCTGGTGTGCGTCGAGGTCGTCTTTGGTCCCGGGCGTGCGCAGCGCAATCCGCAGGAGCCCAAAGGCGGCGCCGATTCCAACCACAGTCGCTCCAGGCGCAACCTTGAGGGCCTCGCGAAACCGCTGTACTGCTTCGCGCAGGCGCCCCTCGCTCTCGTCGAGCCGCCCCAGCTCAGTGCGCAGCGCGAGCTGCGTGGGCAGATCCGATGAGCCGGTCAAAAATTCGAGGACCCGCGCCAACGCCGCGCCGCGATCGCCGCCCACCTCGGCCAACCCGAGCGCGGCGCCGAGATCCCCGGGCGCAGCCTCGAGAAGCTTGTGCCAGGCCGCCGTCGCGCGCTCGCGATCGTCCAAAGCCCACGCGCTCTCGGCAACCAGGAACCACCAACCGGCGCGTTCGGCGGCCGACGATCGCTCGAGCCCACGGTCGACCAGAGGCACCCATTCGTCGAGTTTCCCTTCGTTGAAACGCAGTCGGCGCAGCCCGCGCAGCGCGCTCGGCGAGGACGCATCGAGCGACAATGCGGTCTCGTACCGTTCGAGCGCGCCGGCGCGGTCGTCGAGCCGCTCGGCAAAACGTCCGCCCAAAAAGGCCAGTCGCGCCGCGCGCTCCGGCGTCGCCGCCAGCAATCTTTCGGTGTCCACCAGCCCGAGCTCGGCGACGTTTGCAGCAGTGCCGGAAATGCCGTCGATCCGCGTAGTTCCGATCGCCAATGTGAGCGGCCGAGCGGCGGGCTGGAGGCGCCGTGGGACCACGGCGCAAGACGCCGCGCGCTCCCCAGTCCGCGTCGGCGCCGGGGCCGGAGCAAGTCGCACCGCAGGCCGCGCCTCCGCGCCTTTTCCCGCGGCCGCCTCGGGCCAGTCCGAAACCGACGGCGACGCTGCGACCGGCGCCGGCTCCTCCTCGCCACCGGGCAGCGGCGTGACGTCCGGATCGGACACACGATCACGCGCCACGCGCAACGAGGGTTCCGGCTTTTCGTCCACCTCATGCATGACCCGCGGCAGGGGCGGCTCGCGCCACAGCTCTTCAGCAGGCTCCACCGTCGCCGGACGGCCGGGTGGAGCGGCCTTTTGCGACGGCTCCTCTCGCCCCGGCTCGATGGCGATGTTGTCGTAGAACTCGTCCTCCGGATCGGGCACGGGGGCGGCGGCCGCGGTCCCGGTCGTGATCTCGATCTCGGCGTCGTCTTCTTCGTCGTGACCGGCGGCGGCGCTGCTCGGTAGCGCGGTTCCGCGCGGCGGGGTCAGGGCGGGTGGCAACGGCTCGGGCAGCTCCGCGTCCATGGAGATCTCACGCGAGGTCTCCTCGGGCGGCGGCTCTTCGATTTCCGGTTCCGGCTCCGGCTCGGGCTCGAAGCTGTCGGCCAAGCCGGCGCTGAACTCATCGAGCGAAAGGTCCTCCATGTCGCCGGTCGATGACGGTGAATGCGGACCGGGGGGCGGTGTCGCGTGCTCCGGGCCGAGGTTGCCGAGGGCATCGCCCGCCTCTTCGGGCAGGTCCATTTCGCCGTCGAACAGATGCATCAGCGGGTCGTGCGCCGGCGCGGCCACTTCCTGCGTCGGGCGCGGTGGCGCTTCGAGCGGCCGCGGCTCGTCCTTGGCGCGGCTCTTGGCCGCAACCGCGGCGGGAGCCGCAGCCGCCGGCGTGGGCAGCTGGGCGTCGGCCTTGGGCAGATTGACCTGCGCGTCCCATTCGTCGATGGCCGACGCCCACTCGTCGATCTCGTCGACGCTGGGCACGCCGCTCTTGCGCTCGTCGGGCATCGCCCTACCCCCTCAGTCCGAGCTCGCGACGAAGCGAGAGATAGTCGGTGGAGACGGCAAACTCGATCAGCGCCAATGGCCGATCTTGGTCGGGTGAGCTCTCCAGTCGCAGCAGCTCGAAGGCGCTCTGCAGATCCGCGCCAACGACGAGCGCCGCGCGCGCCGCACCGTCGAGAACCGCGCGACGAAACTCGCCCGGATCCGGAAGCTCAGTCCAGCGCGCTCCGAGCGCCTTGAGCTGGGCGCGCTCTTTTCGTCCCAAAGCTTTGCCGACCCCCTTGGCTCGCTCATCGACGGCACTGTCGGCGATCCGAGCCAGCGACGGTGGCCGTGGCACCTCGGCGACCCGCGCGCAAGCGGCAAACAAGAGCCGCATATCGTCGTCGCTGAGACGCTCGACGGCGCCCTGACGCTCCTTGAGCAGCGACGCCGCCCGCGCGACGGCAAAGCGCGTCGAGTTGGTCAATCGATCGGCAAAGTCGCCGCCCACCACCAGGGCGTTGCCCACCACCATACATGCGGCCGACTTGGCGCCCTGATGAAGCTCGTATTCGATGCCGGCCAACGAGCGGACAATCTTGTCGACGGGAATGAACGCCATCGGAATGCCTTTGGCATTGAGGCGCCGCGCCGCCAACGTCGACAGCTCGGGGCCCAAGAGGCGCTGGGTCGGCGTCGCGATAATGCGCCAAACATCGAGCGCGACCGAATGGGCAGCAGCCGGCAAAAGGCGCTCCCAACCCGCGGGCGTAAGCTCTTTGGTCGGTTCGACCGTGGCCCCGCGCGGCGGCACATGCTGGCCCGAAAGCAGCGCCTCGGCCTGCAGCGCCAGGGTCCGCAGATCGTCGTCGCCGCGCCAGCCCCACAGCCGCGCCATCACCGAATAGAGCGACGCCTGGCGCCGGTTCTTTTGCAGCTCGCTGCGCAGCTGGGCGAGCGCGCGGTCGAGACGATCCTGCGCTTCGAGCCCGTGCACGTGGCCCGATTCGGCGAGACTGACGTAGCGCGAAAGCCCATCGAGCGAGAGTGGATCTTGGTCGAGCGCGCGTGCCACGGCTTCGGCGGCGGCGCGGGGATCGGCGAGGCGCTCGTCGTAGAGCTGGGCCGCGCGGAGTTCGACGCGCGCGCGCTCGGGGCCGCTCTGTGCCAGTGCAATGGAGCCCGCGATGGCCTCTTTGAGCTCGTCGGTGTGGCCGAGCTTGACCAGGAGCTCGACGCGATGCTCGGCGGTCGCGCCACGCGGCTCCAGATCCTGCGCTTCGTCCAGGCCGGCGAGCGCCTCGGCAAAGTGGCCGCGCCGCTCCTCGATGAGGGCGCGCGCTTCGAGCGCGGGCCGACGTTTTTCGGGGTCCTCTTCAACCGCCAGATAGCGGGCCCACAGCTCGACCGCATCGTCGTCGGCCGCCGGCGTGGGGTCTTCGCTCCGCAGTTTGGCCAGCCGCTCGAGCGCGACCAGGTCCTCTGGCGTCGCCTCCAAGAGCGCTCGCAGATCGCGTTCCGCGCCGGCCCAATCGCCCTCTTTTTGTAACAGCGCGGAGCGGTCCAGCAACGCCTCGGCGCGGTCCGTCGCGTCGTGCAGACTGGCCATTCGATGGTCGAGCAGCTCGAGGAGCGGCGCCGGGTCGGCCGTCCTTGCGTAGTGATCGCCCAGAAGAGCCCGCGCGCGTCGCCAGGCTGCGCCGTCGAGCGGCGTACGATCGAGGACGGCACGGAAGGCGAGCGCGGCCTCTTCG
>JBBQIO010000224.1:0-6328 GCA_038325015.1 Polyangia bacterium | reverse complement strand
ATGATGAAACCCTTGTCGGAGATCGAGACCGTCAGGTTGAGGTCCGGCTTGGGCGGCTGATCCGGCGGCGCCGCCGAAACCGCGCTGGTCGTCGTCGGAGCCGACACGTTGACGTCGCCGAGCGCGGCAGCAAACGTGGTCGTCGCCAACATAAACATGATGACGTTGGTGACGATATCGAGGTAGGGCACGAGGTTGAGCTCGCCGCCCTCCTCTTGCATCTCGACGCCCTGCTCGCGGATCTTCCGCATCTTGCTGCGAAGGCGCTGCGGGGTCATTCGTTCACCGAGGTCACAATAGAATCGATCGGCTTTACGCGCGATTGCCGGCGCGGAGCGTCTCGGCCAGCAAATTCTCGAGCTTCATGGCGAACGACTCGAGCTCCTGCTGCTGACTCTTCGACGCGGCGTTCAAGAAGACGTGGCCGATCATGCAGCTGACGGCGATGGCCAGTCCGAGCCACGTGTTGTTCATGGCTTCGGAGATCTTCGCCGACAAGATCGTCGAGCGGTCTGCAGCCGCCGCCTTGGCCACCGCACCGAAGGCCCCGATGAGGCCGGTAATGGTGCCGAGAAGTCCGATCAACGTCGCAATGTTGGCGATCGACCAGAGCGCTCCGATGCGCTTTTTGAGCTCCGGCATGACGTCGACCAGGGTCTCTTCGATGGCCGTGGTCATCGCGCCTTCGCCCTTGGATAGCTTGCTCAGCCCGGCCTTGGCGACGCGCGCCAGCGGCGCGTTCGAGCCCGACGACATCTTGATCGCGCGATCGACGTTGTTCGCCGCGATGAAGCTGCGGATCTGCTCGAGGAACGACTTGGCGTTGACGCCGCCCCGATTGATGAAGAAAAACGTGCGCTCGGCGATCATGGCGATCGCAATGGCCGAGCAGACAACGTTGACGTACATGAAGAAGCCGCCCTGCTCGAAGAACTCCGCAATGTGCTGCATATCCCCTCCGCGACGTCGCGCCCGATCTCGCTCTAGTCGAGTTGTGCCAGTGCAGCCCCTGCCTGTCGTGCAGGCTTGCGCGTCTGACTTAAGGCCGAAATCATAGTCAATGGGTAGGGGCTGTCAAGCCAGCCGTCTGGAACAGCGCGGTCAGAAAACGTCGTCGCCAAAACCGGCCTTGGCCTCCCAGCGCGCAAAAGCCGCCGGTACCGTCCCCCGCTTGAAGGGAATCAAGATGGCGCCGGGCGTCCCGGGGCCGGCCGGCTGGCCGCGCTCCGGGGTAGCGCGCACGAAGTACACGTCCTTGGGAACGTCGAAGTCGCGGACCGGCCGCCCCTCTTCGGCGACCTTCATGAAGTCGGTCCAGATCGGCGCCGCGGTCGTACCACCGGTGGCGTCGAAGCCGATGCTCTTGAAGTCGTCGCGCCCGACCCACACGCCGCACACGTAGTCGGGCGTGTAGGCCATGAACCAGTTGTCTTTGAAGTCGTTCGAGGTGCCGGTTTTTCCGGCGGCCGGACGGCCGAGCTCTTTGGCCTTTTGGCCGGTGCCCTTGTCGACCACGTTTTTCATCAGGTCGACCATGACGTACGCGGTGTCGGCCGGGATGCGACGGCGCCGGCGTACCGGGTCGATTTTAGGATCCTCTTCGAGGACGTTGCCATCCGCGTCGAGAATTTTTTCGATCAGCACCGGCGTGACCGCCAGGCCGCCAGCGGCGAACGTGGCGTATCCGTAGACGTGCTCATACAGAGTGACCTCGGGCGTGCCGAGCGCGATCGACGGATGGCGGACAATCGGAGTGGTCAGGCCGAAGGCGCGGATCTCGTCGATCACCTTGTCGACGCCGAGCGCGGCGACGAGCCGCACGCTGACCGTGTTGATCGATTTTTGCAGCGCCGTGCGCAGCGTGATCGCGCCCAAGTATTCGGCCTTGTAGTTGTGCGGCGACCACATGCCGGCGGCGGTGTGAATGGTGATTGGTGCATCCAGTACGATCGACAGCTCGGTGAAGCCGTGCTCGAGCGCCGCCGAGTAGATGTAGGGTTTGATCGACGAGCCGGCCTGGCGGTGGGCCTGCGTCGCCCGATTGAACTGCGAGACGCCGTAGTCGTAGCCGCCGACCATGGCGGTCATGTGGCCCGAGCTCGGGTCGACTGCGATCAGCGCGCCTTGTACCGTCGGTACCTGTGCGATCTCGGCGACCTGGGTCAAGTCGCCATGCTTGCCGTGATGCGCAGCCGGTCGATCGCGCGTCGCCACGCGCACCGGGATGAGGTCGCCGGCGTCGAGCTTGTTGCCGGCGTGCTCGAGCCAATGCGACAGGCGCGCAGCGTCGGGCTCGTCGAATGGAATACGCACCGCGCCGAGGCGCGCGAACGGGTGCTTGGCCTTCCATTCGACCAGCGCCAGATACGGTTTGCCGGGGACCAACGCGCCGGCCACGGGTAACCCCTTGGGCCCCTTGGTGGCGCTGGTCGGATCGTGGCCGCTCCATTCGCGCGGCAGACCATTGGCGAAGGCCAGTCGCTCCTCGACGTCGAGCCGACCGACTGGGCCGCGAAAACCAAAGCGGCGATCGAGATCCTCGAGGCCGTGCCGCACCGCCGCCTCGGCCGCGCGCTGCTGGTTCATCACCAGTGTGGTGGTGATGTGCAGTCCGCGATCGTACAGATCTTTGCCGCCATACTTGGCCTGCACCAGTCGCCGCACGTGCTCGACGAAGTACGGCGCGGCGATGTGGTTTAGCGGCGCGTCTTTGGAGATGATGGCGATGGTCTCTTTGCGCGCGGCAGCGGCGTCGGCCTCGCTGACGAATTTGTTCTCCACCATCTGACCGAGGACGTAGCGCTGCCGGTCGCGCGCGCGCGGGAAGCTGGAAAAGGGCGAATCCTCGGTCGGCGCCTTGGGCAGACCGGCCAGGAGCGCGGCTTCGGCGATGGTCAGGTCTTTGGCGTCCTTGGCGAAGTAGACCTCGGCCGCCGCTTGCACGCCGTAGGCGCCGTGGCCCAGATAGACATGGTTGAGGTAAATGCTAATTATTTGATCTTTTGTGAGTTTTTGCTCGATTTTGTGCGCTAAGATCGCTTCGCGAATTTTACGAAAAACATTACGCTCATTGTTGAGCAACATCAGCTTGGCGACCTGCTGCGTGATGGTCGATCCGCCCTGCACGATATGGCCGGCGCGCAGATTCGCGATCGCCGCGCGCGCGATACCCATCGGGTCGAGCCCGTGGTGATCGAAGAAGCGATTGTCCTCGGCGGCGACAAAGGCCAGCTTGAGGTGGCGCGGGATCTGCTCGGGCGGCAGGACGATGCGCTTTTGCAGATAGAACTCGCCGATCAGCTCACCGTCGGCAGAAAAGACGCGGCTGGCGCGCGAAGGATGGTAGTCGGTGAGCGCGCTCCAGCGATCGGGCAGATCTTTTTCGAACTGCACGTAGCCCCAGCCGCCGAGCGTGCCGCCGAACAAAAGCAGTGCCAGCGCCAGGAGCGCCGTGAAGCGCCAGAACGAAAACCGTCTCCTGGGTCGTTTCGTCGTCGCTACGACCTGGGAAGTTGCCTCGGCGGCGCGGGAGGACACAATGGGAAGCTATGTGGCCACGCGGCAGCTCTGTCAAATTCCGGCGAACCTGCGTCATCGTGCTCGTCTGCACGATCGGCGCCGGGGCCGGTGCGCGCGAGGACGGCGCCGATGGCGAGCGTTACATCGTGACCCCGTTCGTCGACGAGGCGACCGGCGGCGCCGCGGCCCAGCTGTCCTGGATGTCCAGCGCGCTGGCCATCACCGTGGCGCAGAAGCTCGAAGAGCATCCTGATTTGTGGCCGGTCTATGGCGAGGAGATCCTCGACGGGCTGACCCCCGAATTCGACGTCGTCAAGGTGGCGCACCGGGCGCACGAGCTGGGCGCGCGCTGGGTGGTCGGCGGGAGTTTTTCCAGGCCTGCGTGGAAGAGCGAGCTCAAGATCCGGCTGTGGGCGGTGGTCGACGCCTCGGACGCCGTCCCGGAGCCGACGTTGCGACTGGTGGCCGAGTCGGGCTCGGTCTCGGAGCGCAACGCGCTCTTTGATCAGATCGACTCGAATCTCCTCGGCGTGCTGCAAAAAGCCGGCTGGCCGGCCGACGCGGACAGCATCGCGCGCATGCAGCGCCGGCCGACGCGCGACCTGTACGGCTACACGCTATGGGGACGCGCGATCGACGCCTATTTCGGCTTCGGCCAGACGCGCGACCTCGACAAGGCCGAGAAGATTCTCAAAAAAGCGCTGCTCATCGATCCCAAGTTCGCCGAGGCGCATCGCACGCTCGGCCTGGTCTACGTCGCGATGGGGCAAAAGGAGCGCGCCTCGTCGCAATACGCCTACGCGCTTAGCCTGCGCCCCGAGCTGTTCACTGCGCTCGTCGGGCAGGCGCATCTTTTTCGCCTGCAGGGAGATCGCGCGCGCGCCGAGGAGCTGGCCGAGCGCGCGCTCGAGCTGCGGCCGTGGGACATCGAGGCCCGCGAGATGCTGGGCGAGCTCTTGTGGGAAAACGCGGACCTCGATCGCGCGCTGCTCGAGCTGGAAAAGGTCACGGCGGTGCGTCCACGCCATCTCGGGGCACGACGCACGCTGGCGCTGATTTATGCGGCCAAGGGCGACACGACCAACCTGGCCGACGAGCTGCAAAAAGTCGAGGAGCTCGCGCCCGACGACGTCGACGTCAAGCTCGATCTGGGCTCGGCCTATCAGCGCATGGGCGCGGGCGACAAGGCGATAGCGGCCTACGAAGAGGTGATTCGTCGCCAGCCCAAGAACGTCCAAGCGTGGAAGCTCCTGGGCGACTGTTATCGTCGCTGGGGCGATGCCGAGCGCGCGGTCGGGGCCTATCAAAAAGTGATGCATCTTTTGCCCGACGATCCGCGCCCCTACTTTTTACTCGGCGCGGCCTACGAGCAGACCGGCAACGACGTGCGCGCCGAGGCCGTGTTTCAGGACGCGCAGCGGTTTCATCGTTATCTCGGCGAGGCCTGGACCAATCTGGGCGCGATCGCGCTGCGGCGCGGCGACCTCAATAAGGCGAGCTGGTATCTGTCGCGCGCGGTGGCGCGCTCGCCGGAGCGGCCCAAGAGTCACTACAACTATGCGCTGGTACTCGACGCGCAAAAGGAGCGCGACCGTGCGCTCGACGAGCTCAAGACGGCCGGCGAGCTCGACCCGGGCGATGCCGAGATTCGCTATCTCAGCGGCGTGATCTTGCTCCGTGAGGGGCGCCTCGACGAGGCGCGCAAGATGTTCGCCGAGGCGCTGCGCATCAGGCCCGATCATGAAGACGCGCGCCACAACCTGGCGCTCCTCGAAGACCTACAGAAGCGCTACGGTGGCGAGCACTCGGCGATCGGCGCGCAGTAGCCATTGGCCATGCGAAAGGCGACCACCATCGAGGAGTATCTTGCCGACGTGACGGGCAGCCGGCGGGTCGCCTCGACCAGCTCCGGCCGCGCGACCAACGGCATCGATGTCTCCACCCGCCCAGCGTGCCTTCAGTTCGGCGACCACCGTGTCGCGCAGCAGGTCGCGACGAACCGAGATCGGCACCCGCCGCTATCTTGCCGCGGCACCGTTTCTGAGCGGCGCTCGTCTTGGTCGGCAGACACCGGGCGCGATCAAAGCCGTCAGAGGCCCCCGTCGACGCAGGCCGATACTGGCGCGCCTGCCGTCGCGGCGTACAGGTTCCGGTGGCGGCGCAACCGTCCGAAATCTTGTAGGCGCAGACCCACGCTTGGATTGGCCCGTTTTTGAGTAGGCCTCATCAAGGAGGACGGGTTCACGCCGGCGACCGTCGCAGTCGGCTCTGCCGTTTTCAGCTATCGAAGCTGCGCACGATGGCGCGCATCTCGCGCGCCAGCCGTTCGGACAGCTGGCCGACGCAGGCCACGGTCAGATTCTCGCGGCGAAACACCCGCTCGGCGACGCGCTGCACGTCTTCGAGCTGGACCGCGTCCATGCGCGCCAGCTTGTCATCGATGCCGAGCGGCTCCCCAAACAGCTCACCGCCGCCCCACCAGCCGGCCATCTGATCCGGCTCGTCGAGTGCAGCCAGGAGGTCCCAGCGATAGCGGCGCTTGGCCTTGTCGAGCTCGCCGGGCTCGGCCCGTTCGTGGCGCAGGCGGGTGACCAGCGCGAGCGATTCGCCGAGCAGTGCCGGCAGTCGATCGTGGCGCGCCGAGGCGTCGATCTCGAACAGCCCGGCGTCGTGAAATGTCTCCAGGCTGCCGGCGACGTAATAGGCCAGCCCCAGCTCGTCGCACAGTCGATGATGTAGCCGCGTCGACATGCCGTCGTCGATGATGCGGCACAGCGCGACCAGCGCCGGATGGTCGGGCGCGGTCTCG
>JBBQIO010000223.1:0-6348 GCA_038325015.1 Polyangia bacterium | reverse complement strand
CCAGCGCCGCGCTCTTGGAGCGCTTGGGAAAAACGCCGGGAGTGTCCACGGTGTCGCTATCGCTATCGCTGTCGCTCTCTTCGTCGACGGGCAGGGCGAGATCCACCGCGGCGTCGTCGTCGGCATCGACGAGCTCGGCGGCCGGCGGCTCGGCGTTGGTCAAGAGCTCGTCGCCGTCCCCATCCGGCTCGCCGTCGGGGTCGTGTTCCAGCAATTCGTCGGTCGGCTCAGCGCCCATGGCGCGGCGGAGTATATCCCTGCGCGCGCGCGTGGTAGGAGCTTTGTCCGTGATGCCGGTCATTCACCATGCCATCGATGTCGACGCCCCACCCGACGCGTGCTGGCGCGCATTTGCCGATCTTCGTCGCTGGCCAGTTTGGTTTCCCTTTTTGGTCGAGGCGCGCGCCGTCGAGCCGGAGCCGTTCCGCATCGGAGGACAGCTCGATCTCAGCTTCGAGGTCAGCGGCGTGCGCGTCACGGTGCGCACCACGATCGAGGAGCTCACCGTCGGAACCAGCGACCAGCCGCGCTGGGGCGTGCGCTGGGTCGGCTCCAAGCTCGGGGTGCGCGGCGATCACGCGTATCGTTTCGAGCAGACGCGCGCCACGCCTCCCCGAACGCGGGTGACCTGTCATGAGGAGTGGTCGGGACTGCCGACCAAGCTGATGCCCGATGCGCTGGTCGCGCGGCTCGATGACGAGAGCCACGCGTCGCTGCAAAAGTTCGCCGCGCTCGTCTTACACGAGGTTTAGCGCCGCTTCGATCTCGCCGCGCCGCGCCAGCAGCTGCGCATGATCGGCATCGACTTGATCGGCATAGCGCAGCGCGAACGCCGTCACGCGACGCGCCAGCGAACGGTCGCGTCCGTCGAGCTTTGGCCCGAGCATGCCCGACCCCCGACGATGCAGGCGGCCAAGCACCGCGCCCAACGTCGGGGCCAGCTCGTCGAGCTGACCGGGCGACAGATCGGCAACGCAGATCTTGCCCTCCATTGGCGATAGCTCGCGAACCGCGAAGCTGCGGCCTTCGACGTGCGCCACGCCGAGATAGGCGGGCGAGTCGCCCTGCAGCGCGCGCATGGTGTCGATCACGCGCTCGGCCTGGTCTTCGATGTCGTCTGGTGCCAGCGACGAGGGAATCTCCTCTTTGAGCTCCAGGATGAGCTCCTTGCCGGCCTTGTCGCTCTTGCCATTGAGCAGCACCGCGTAGCGCAATCGCCCGAGACTGCCCGTACCGGCGATGCGAATCGCGACGTCCAGCACCGGCGCGGCCGCAACCCAGGACGCCACGTCGGGCAGCCGCTCAGCCACGCCGCGCGCGAATTCGCGGATACCGGCGGCGATCGCGGCGCGCTGACTGTCGTCGACGACGGGGAAATACTTTTCGCTGCGCCTGAACTTGCGCGCTCCCGGCATGCCCTCGACGCGCGCCGCGAGCCATTCAGGACGCGAGCCGTCCTCGGCCAGCTTCAAGACTTGCGAAACCGCTGCCGGGAGATTCTTGGCGGTCCCGTCGATGGCCCGCAGATCGAGCGAGCGCACCGCCGCGAGATAGGCGCTCACGATGTCGATGATCCGCGTTGCCGCCCGCGCCACTCCGTGCTTTTCATCGGCCAGCACAACGGACGCCGCCAGGCGGCACACGTCGAGCGCCGGCGAGCTCATGCCCGTCTCGTCGAAGTCGTTGACGTCGAACACGTAGCGCCCGTCGGCGGCGCGGAAAGCGCCAAAATTTTCCACGTGCAGATCGCCAACGATCGGCTGCTGCGGCAGCGGCGCCCCGATCACGTCGCGCTCGCCGATGCTGTTCCAGTCGGCAACGAACTGGTGAAAGCTGCCGCGCAGGAGACCGAACGGCGACGCGCTCATCCGGTCGAGCTTGGCGCGCAGCCACGCTGCATCACGGCCAGCGTTATCGGCGCCCATTCCGGTGGCGCGAAAGCGGCTGTTGTAGCGAATCAGCTCGGCGATGGGATCGCGGCTTGTGGCTGTCATGCTGCACGGTCATCGCACAAACCAACCAGCCTGGCCAGCCGCGCCTCGCCGCATTTCTCGATGGGGTACTATCGACGGCGACCCGATGCGCGCGAAGCGACATGATGGCAAGCGACCGATCGTCCTTGTGCGCGAGCGACGCCTGACGGCTGGGCTGGCGCATCATCGTTCGCCGACCTGGTCCACCGATGGAAAGTGGCTGGCGTTCGCCGTCGGCGATGGGTCGTCGTCAAGTTGGCTGGTCACCGACCGTCGCGGCCGTGTCGCGGTCGCGCTCGAAGGGCCGGCCGAGGGCGGGGCGGCGTTCGGCCCCGACGGCGCACTTGCGTATGGCCGGCGCATCGGTGCCACGTCGGAGATCTGGTTCACGCCCGGAGGCGGCGTTCCCGGGATTCGCCTCTTGGGTGGCGATGGACGCCTGTATCGGCAGCCGGCGTTTTCGCCGGACGGGCGATATCTGGTGTGCGCCAGCGATGCCCCCGGCGGCGTAGTCGGACGAACGCAGTTGGTTTCGCTCGAGCTCGCGACCGGAGCGCGTCGCGTGCTCACCGACGATGCGACCCGCAGCGACAATCATCCTTCGTTTTCGCCGGATGGCACGGTGATCTTTTTCGAAGGCGCTCAAGCCGCTGAATCCGCGGTGCTGGTGCTCGACCTCGTCTCGGGCGAGATCTCGCGGATCACGCCCGACGATCGTCTGTGGCGGCGACCGGCGGCGGTGACCGCCGAGCTGGTCGTGGCCGAGCGTCACGACCGCCACGGCACCGTCGACCGCACGGAGCTCGTGCTGGTCGGGAGGGCCCGACAATGGACCATCGGCACGACCGGGCTCGACGTCCGCGAGCCGGCCGTTCGCGTGCTCGGCACCGACGACGCGCCGCGGGTGCGGCTGGCTTACGCCGCGCTGCTCGAAGCCGCTCCCGGACAGCCGCGGCGCTGCGATATTCTCGTCGGGCGCCTGCCTTTGGCGTCGCGCGATGTCGACGCCGAGGTGCAGCCGTGAAGATCGCCGCCATCGACGTCGGCACCAACTCGTTTCATTTGCTGATCGCGCGGGTCGGCGCGGACGGCGCAATCGAGGCCACCGACCGCGCCAAAGAGATGGTCCGGCTCGGCGACACCGCGTTTCGCGGCTTCATCGCGGCCGACGCGTTCGCCCAAGGGGTCGAGGCGATCCGGCGCTTTCGCGGCCTGGCCGAGCGCGGCGGCTGCGACGCAATCATCGCCGTCGCCACCAGCGCCGTGCGCGAAGCGGAAAACGGCGGCAACTTCGTGCGCGCCATCCGCGACGAGACCGGCATCGAGCTGACGGTCATTCGCGGCGACGAAGAGGCGCGCCTCATCTACCTGGGTGCGCGCTCGGCGCTCAATCTGACCGGGCGACGCGCGCTCATCGTCGACATCGGCGGCGGCTCGGTCGAGCTCATCGTGGGCGACGCGCGCGACTTCTACTACGCTACCTCGCTCAAGCTGGGCGTGCTGCGTCTTTTGACGCAATGGGCGCCGGCGGATCCCCCTACTGCCGACGAGCGGGCCCGCCTGAGCGAGAGCCTGCATCGCGCGCTCGACGGGGCGATGGGGCCGGTGCTCAAGATCGGCTTCGAGCAGCTAGCGCTGACGTCGGGCACCGCGCGGGCCGTCGCCGAGCTCATCCCCAGCGCGCATCCGCTGGGCGCCGACAAGCTGCGCCATATTTCCTTTCCCGAGGTCTGCGCGCTTGAAGAGCGCCTGTGCAAGATGAGCGCGGCCGACCGCGCCCGCGTGCCCGGCCTCGACGCCAAGCGCGTCGACTCGATCGTCCCGGGCGTGATCCTGATTCGCACCATCTTGGAGAGCGCGCACGCGGACGAATACGTCCTGTGCGAGGCGGCGCTGCGTGAGGGGCTGGTGGTCGACTACGCCGCGCGCAACCGCCCCGGTATCCAGCTGGTCGATGAGTTTCCCGATCCGCGGCGTCGCTCGGTGGTCGGTTTGGCCCGTCGCTGTGGCGCCAACTCGCCGCACGTCGAACAGGTCGGTCGGCTGGCCCTGGACCTGTTTCGCGGCACGCGGCCACTGCACAGTCTGCCCAACTCCGACGGCGAGCTCCTCGAATTTGCCGCCATTTTGCACGACATCGGCTTTCACATCGCCAAGTCGCGCCACCACAAGCACAGCGCCTATCTCATCGAGAACGCCGACCTGACCGGCTTTTCGTCCGATGAAGTCCACGTGCTGGCGCAGGTCGTCCGGTACCACCGAAAATCGACCCCCAAAGAGACGCACGAGGGCTACGCCAAGGTGCCCGAGAAGCTGCGCGAAAAGGTGCGCGTCCTGGCGGCGCTGTTGCGCGTCGCCGACGGGCTCGATCGCAGCTACGCGCAGATCGTTCGTTCGCTGCGCTGTCGCATCGGCGAGCGCAGCATCGAGCTGGTGCTCGGCACCAGCGCGGATCCCGAGCTGGAAATCTGGGGGGCGCGCCGCAAAGGCGACCTGTTCGAGGAGGTCTTCGGCAAGAAGCTCAAGTTCTCGATCGAGGAGCGCACCGTCGAGCTGAAACCAGATACCAGCGACGCCAAACTGCCGGTTTGAAACGGTTGCGAAAGCCTCGCGTGCCGCGTCCAAAGATCCCCTCTATACTGGTCGAATGGATATTTTCGGCGCCTCCAGTCCCTACGCTCCCTCGCGTCGCTACGTAAAGCCCGTCCTCGTCCTAGTCGCCCTCGTGATGGCGCTCGGCCTGACGATTCACCAGCGCGGGCGTCTCGTCCTCGGCGCCGGTGAGCTGTCGCTCGCGGCGGTACGCGACGACAAGCGCCCCTACGATTTGACCGCGCTTCACGTCTTCAACTCGACCCTGATGCGGGTCAATGACTCGTACGTTGATCCGACGCGCGTCGACGCCAAGAAGATGCTGCTGTCGGCGCTCGACTGGGTGCAGCGCCGCGTCGCCGAGGTCATCGTCGAGCCGCACGCCGACACCAACCTCGTGGTGGTGCGTGTCGATTCAGCGCGCCAGGAGTTTCAGATCGGCGACGTCGACTCGCCCTGGACGCTGTCGATGAAGATGCGCGAGATCTTTCGCTTCATTCAAAAGAATTTGCCCGCCGAGACCGACACCGAAGCGGTGCGCAACATCGAGTACGCGGCGACCAACGGCATGCTGTCGACGCTCGACCCGCACTCGGCGCTGCTCGACCCGGCCTCGTCCGAAGCACTCAAGCTCGACACGCGCGGCTCATTCGGCGGCCTCGGCATCGTCATCGGCATCCGCAAAAATGGCGCGCTCACCGTCATCCGCCCGATGCCCAACACGCCGGCCTACAACGCCGGCATCCGCGCCAACGACCGCATCGTGCGCATCGAAAAAGAGTCCACCGTCAACATGCTCCTTAATGACGCGGTCTCGCGTATGCGCGGTGACCCCGACACCAAGGTCGAGCTGTGGGTCGAACGCGGGCCGGAAAAGAGCGCGGTTCCCAAGCGCTACCAGCTCACGCGCGCGGTCATTCAGGTCAAGACGGTCGAGGCGCACATCCTCAAGAACAACGTCGGCTACATCAAGCTCTTCAACTCGTTCGGCAGCAACACCGACGACGAGCTCAAGCGCGGCCTGGAAGATCTGCACCAAAAGGGGATGAAGTCGCTGGTCATCGACCTGCGCAACAATCCCGGCGGGCTCCTCGATCAGGCGATCAAGGTCGTCGATGAATTCGTCGACACCGGCACCATCGTCACCACGGTCGGCTACGCCAACAAGCAGCGCGAAGAGAAGCGCGCGACACCGGGCAATCAGCCGCACATGCCGATCGCGATGCTGGTCAATCACGGCTCAGCGTCGGCCTCCGAGATCGTCGCGGGTGCGATGAAGAATCTCGACCGCGCGGTGATCATCGGCACGCGCACCTTCGGCAAGGGCTCGGTGCAGGTGCTCTACGACAACGACGACGGCTCGACGCTCAAGCTGACCATCGCGCAATACCTGACGCCGGGCGACATCTCCATTCAGGCGGTCGGCGTCACGCCCGACGTGCTGCTCGACGCCGTGGCGGTCAACGCCGATCAGGGTGTCTATCTGTTTCACGATTACAAAGGCGAGTCCGAGTCCGACATGGGCGCGCACCTGGTGTCGAAGAACACGCGCACCGGCGACCAGCCGTTCGCGACGCTCAAGTATCTGGCTGTCGAGCCGCCAAAAAAAGCAGTCAAGTCGCTCCTGCGCGACGATGAAAACGAGCAAGGCACCGAGGCCGACGACGAAGAGCCGGCCATCCCGGACGACGTCGGCGAGGAGAAGTTCGTCGAGGATTACCAGATTCAGTTCGCGCGCGATCTGGTGGCGCAGGCCAAGGGTTGGAAGCGCCATGAGGTGCTC
>JBBQIO010000222.1:0-6352 GCA_038325015.1 Polyangia bacterium | reverse complement strand
GAGCTGGTATCCGCCCCGCGCTCAGATGCACGCCACTATCCAAAGGCGGATCTCCCGGTGAAGGAACGAGGCCTCGCGCGCATCCGCAAGCTCCTGCCCGATCCGATCCCGGGCATGGAGATCGACCGTATCGAGCTGCCTCCCCGCGCCCGCCTCGTCGGCGTGCCACACACGCCGGGTACGCGCGAATACCTGACCTGCGAAAGCGGCGAGATCGTGCTCGTCGTCGGCGGCGTGGAGTGGCGCCTCGGGTCCGGCGACGTCGTGACCTTCGCCGGCAACCAGAAGCACAGCTACGGCAACCCGGGCGCTAAGCTGGCGGTCGGCTACTCGGTCGTCATCCTGGCGCCGCTAGCGTAGCGATCTTCGGTGGGGCAACCGTCCGCCACCGGATCGGGCACGACGGGTCATCCTCCAGCACGTTTGGCATCGCTCGCAGCCACCCCGAAGACACACCAGCCAACACGATGTCGCGGCATACGCAGCAAAAATGTGCCCGCTCACGTCTCATTACTTGCTTGCGCGACGCGCCCGCGCGATCGTGAGACCACCTCGATGGCCAGCCTCGCCACCATCTACGGCAACCGTCGAGTCGCGCTGCAGCTGCCGCTGGGCTTCGCCTCCGGCCTGCCCTACCTCTTGGTCGGCGAGACGTTGGGCACGTGGATGACGACCGAAGGGGTCAACCTCAAGACGGTCGGTGCATTCACACTCTGCGGCCTGGCCTACAACCTCAAGATCTTGTGGGCACCGCTCGTCGATCGGTATCCGCTGCCATTTTTGGACCGGCGGCGTGGCTGGCTGCTGCTTTTCCAGGTGGCGCTGGCGGCGGCCATCTTCCTGCTCGGCGGCGCCGCCCCGCAGGTATCCACACTGCACACGGCACTATTGGCCGTTGTGGTCGCTTTTCTCTCGGCCAGTCAGGACATCGTCGTCGACGCCTATCGCGCCGATCTCTTGCAAGGCGACGAACGTGCCGCGGGCATCTCGCTCTTCACCGTCGGATACCGCCTCGGCATGCTGGCCGCCGGCGCCGGTGCGCTGGTGCTCGTCCATCGCTTTGGCTGGCACGCGATCTATCGCGGCCTGGCGCTATCGATGCTCATCGGCATCATCGCCACGCTGCTCGCTCCTTCGCCCGGCCCGGCCGCCGCGCGTCCGAAAAACGTGGTCGACGCATATGTCCACCCACTCAAAGATCTAGCGACTCGACGCGGTGCGATCGCGATCGTCGCCTTCGTCTTCCTCTATCGCTTCGGCTACCTGGTCGCGCAGCCGATGAACGCCCCCTTCTTGCTCAAGCTCGGCTTCACGCCCGGCGATCTCGGCTACTGGCGCAAAGGCGTCGGCCTGATCGCGACGCTGGTCGGCGGCCTCCTGGCCGGCCCGGCCGTGGCGCGCCTCGGCGTGTTTCGCGCCATGATCCTGTTCGGCGCGACGATGGCGCTGATCCATCTGTCGTGGATCGGGTTGGTCTACACCGGCGCCAAGATGTGGATGCTGGCGATCACGGTCGGCGTCGAGAATGTGCTCATCGGCCTGGCCACGACCGCGTTCGAGGCCTACCTGATGGCGCTGTGCAACGCGTCGTTTTCTGCCACGCAGTTCGCGGCGCTCACCAGCGTGTCGTCGCTGGGGGGGCGCCTGTTCGGCGCGACCTCGGGCATTTTAGCGACCACCCTCGGCTGGCCGCTCTTTTTCGGACTCACGTCGCTTTCGGCGGTGCCGTCGCTGCTACTGGCAGCCCGCCTGCCCAAACTGGACGCGGAAGGCGAGCCAGCCGCGCGTTGATCGCCGGTGCGTTCATCGTCGGGAGCGCAGTCGGGCAGCCCTGCTGTGGCAGCATGTGCAGCAACACTCTGGTGTGTGCGGCGCAGAGCGGAACGTGCATCACCGCCTGCGGCCACTTGCGTCAGGCCTGCTGCGACGGCGTCGGTTAAGGCGGCTTGGGGCTGTCCTGCGTGGACAGCGTGTGCGCGAAGCGGAGCGGAAACCCTAGGCCTGGCGGATGAGCGACGGCGGGCTTGGCGGCTCGTCGACCACCTCGACGACATCTTCGCCGAGCTCCCCGGCCGACCAGTCGAGCGCCTCGACGACCGGCTTGATGGGAGCCGCGCCCCTCCTCCCCGCGACCACCGGCTCGATCTTTCCGGCTGGCTCCTTTTTCCCAGACTCTTTTTTGCCGCCGCCGGGTGGCGACACCGATGTCGATAGCGGCGTCGCGTCGGCCTTCTTGTCTTTGACCCGGGTGTCGATGACTTCGGCGGGGCCGAGCTCGAACTTGCGCGTCACCGCGTCGACGATGCAGCTCCACGCCAGCATCGGCTGGAGATTTTCGGCGATCACCTTGGGCGTCAAGTGCACCAGCACGAGGTCGGGATTGAACGCCCCGCGCGTCAAGCCGGTGCGAATGATCTCGGCGACCACGGCGAGCGGCGCATCGCGCACGAACTCGGCCGGGGGTACGAAGCGCAACAGGTCGGCCGGCGACAGCAGCTGCTGGTCGAGCGCGCGCTGTAGAATGCTGGCCAACCAGCGCTTGCCTCCGTCGGTGGCGGCGCCTCCTTTGGCGCTCAGCTGGGCGCGCGCACCGGCGTCGGCCAAGCAGTGCCACAACACCTCCGGCTCGAGGTGTTCGGCGAGCAGCGCCGGCGGGGCGGTCTCCAGGATGGTCGCCGGAGTCATGGCGCCGGCGTCGAGCGCGGTCGACAACAGCTGCGTCGTCACCTCGCGCGGCAGCTGTGCCACGAGAACCTCCGGCGTGGCGTAGATAACGACGTCGCTGGCCTCGACCACTAGGAAACGTAGGGCCTCTTCGAGAGCGAACCCCAACCAGGGCCAATGCTGGTCCTTATGTGCTGCGTCCATGGGCACTCCAAAACTAGGGTCATGAGATCATATCACCGACCCTGGGGACTTTTCTAGCAGGAGGGTGCCTGCCGCTATCTTCTATAGTTTGCGCCATGAACCCGGAAACCCCGCACCTCGAAACGCTCGGCCGCTGGGTCAGCCAGCTTGAGTACGAGCAGCTTCCGCCTGACACGTTGCGCGCGGCGCGCTACCAAGTGCTCAACCTGTTCGCGGCGGCGCGCGGTGCCACGCACTCGGACGAGGCCGCCTCGATCCGCCCGGCGATTGATGCGATGGCCGGAGGCGCAGTGGCCGGAGGCGGCCGGCACTCGACCATCGCAGGCAGCTCCGAACGCTACCACCCCGTCGACGCGGCACTGGCCAACGCAGCCTATTCGATGGCCCACGACTTCGACGATATCGTGTGGATGGGCCACACCTGCCACTCGGCGGTATTTGCCTCGCTGGCGGTGGCCGAGCACGAGCAACGCGACGGGCGAGCGTTTCTCACCGCGGTCGTGGCGGCCAACGAAATCGCCGGACGCATCGGCGCGTCGACGTGGCTCGGTCCGCTCAACGGCCAGATGGTCAGCTTCATCCACCTGGTGGGCGCGGCGGCGGCGACCGCCAAGCTCCTCAACCTCGACGCCACGCAGACGACCCACGCCATGGCCATCGCGCTGATGCAGCCCACCTTCGTGCTGCAGCCCGGCTTTATGGTGCCGACCTCCAAGCTCTTGGTCGCCGCATCCCCGACAGCGACAGGCATTCGTTCTGCCTATCTGGCGCGCGCCGGCATGACGGGCAATCCGCGCATCCTCGAAGATCGTCGCGGCCTGTGGAACCGCTTCAGCTTCTTGCCTCTGCCCTTCATGCTCGGCGATCTGGGCGAATACTGGGTGCTGCAGTCCCTCACGTGCAAGAGCTACCCCGGCTGTCACTACTTTCAGACCGCGTGCGAGGCGATCGACGCGATCGTTGCGCGGCGTGGCCGGGTGGCTCTCGCCGAGGTCGAGTCGATCGAGATCGCCACCACCAAGCTCGGCCAAGCCGTGACCACGTTCGCCGCCGAGTATGCCGCCACGCTCGATACCGGCACCATCCGCGCCGTCAACATCAACTTCGACCTGCGCACGACGGCGGCGGTGATGCTGCACGCCGGTAAGCTCACCTCCGCGGAGCTGCGCACCGATTGGCTGGCCGCGGAATCGGCCGCACTGCATCAGTGGATGGAGCGCATCCAGGTGCACCACGATCCTGCGCTGACCGCCAAGGTGATCTCCAGTGGCCGGGCGGTGCCGATGGGCCGTCGCGCGCTCAGCGAGCTGCGGCTTCGCGATTTGCCGGGTCTGCTTCGTCGTTACAGCGCCGAGTATCAAATGAAGGCCACGAGCGCGCGCGAGCTCGGTGCATTTTTGCTGTCCTTTGTTGGCCTCGGACGCCTCGGCAGACTGGGCAAAAAGAGCGCCGCCCCGGTGACCCGCCTGTCGGCCAACCAGCAGGCGACGCCGCTCTATTTTCCCAATCGCGTGACGATTCGCTTCACCGATGGCACGACCGAGACCGAGCAGGTCGATCTGCCTGCGGGATCATTTGCCGCCGCCTCCGCCGAGCTGGCGCTTGAGAAAAAATTCGTGCAGGAGCTGCGCCCGTTCCTCGGCAGCGAGGGGGCGCGCCAGGCGTTCGACGCCGGCCTGACCCTCGAGCAGCATCCACTGAGCAAGTTCGTCATCGACGCGGGCTTCACTGCGCCGCCGGCTCCAGCGCCGGTCGAAGAATCCGCCTAATCGCCTGAGCGGGGCCAAGTTGCGCATGTGACACTCGTGCGAGACGCTGCAGCGATCGCGCACCAAAGTTGGCGCGAATTGCGGTCCGCATATTGCTTAATCGGGCGCATATGCGGCCGACGGCCGCCCCCAAGGAGAGCCCTATGTCTATTCTCAAAGTCTGTGTCGCCTCGCTCGCGCTCGGCCTTTTGCCGATGAGCGCAGGTGTGGCCCTCGCTGATCGCGTGGTCGTCGAGCCGCCCGCCCCACCGATCTTTTTTCCGCGCGCCGAATTTCAGTTCGACGAGGGCGGCTACTACCGCAGCCACGACGGCCACTACTGGCACTATGACCGTGACCGCGAGGGGTGGCACCATGGCCGCTCGCACCGCGAGGCGATGCGTGACGAGGAGCGCCACCACCACGAGCGCGAGCGCGAGCGCGACCACGACCGCTAGTACGGATCAGTAGCTATTTAGAGCGGGCTTCACTTGCGTTGACCGCTGCGGTCGAGCCTGACGGCCGCTGCCGGCTCCGCCACCTCCGCCGTCCCCGACCAAGACGTCGTCCGATCCTTCGACCAGCTTACCGAGGCTGCCGCAATGCATCGACGGATCGTTCTTGCGATGGGCCGCCTTGCCGTTGATGAACACGCTCGCCGAGCCCTGTTGCGCGGTCCATGTTCGGCCCACAGCACGCCGCCTGAAATCCCATGTCGTCGACGCGCAAAGCCGGGCGCTGATTGACCAAGACCGTCAGTGAGCCCGCGGCCGCCGGACCGACTCCGGGGTGCGGACAGCCGGGGCAGCCGTGCGCGTCCGCCTGAATTTGCGCCTCGTCGCCCAGCCGCCCCTGTCCGGCCACGCCGCCATTGTCCCCAATTCGGACGGAAAAGCATTGCGTCTCGGCAGGCCCGACTGGAGCGTGAGACGCACAACATAACTAGTGAGCCCGGTGGGATTTGAACCCACGACCAACGGCTTAAAAGGCCGCTGCTCTACCGCTGAGCTACAGGCCCCGACTGACGGGAACGCGGTGATTATCACGTCGCCGTCGCGCACGTCAACGCACTTTCGGGCACCATCGGCGCCATGGAGCGGACTTCGACCGCAGTGACCGCAGTGACCGCAGTGACCGCAGTAACCTACGAAGAGCGCGGCGCAGTCGCCGTCGTCACCCTACAGCGCCCCGAGCGGCGCAACGCCGTCGATGGGCCGAGCGCGGCCGCGCTGGTGGCCGCATTCGAGCGCTTCGCCGCCGGGCCGGCGCACGTTGCTGTGTTCACCGGCGCTGGCGGCCATTTTTCGGCGGGCGCGGATCTCAAAGCGTTTGCCGCCGGCGAGCCGCGACCGATCAGCAGCGACGGCCCCGGTCCGATGGGCCCGACGCGCCTCATGCTCGACAAACCAGTGATCGCCGCGATCGAAGGTTTTGCCGTCGCCGGCGGCCTCGAAATGGCGCTGTGGTGCGATCTGCGGGTCGCCGCCAGCGATGCGACGCTCGGCGTCTTTTGCCGCCGCTTCGGCGTGCCGCTCATCGACCTCGGCACCATTCGCCTGCCACGCCTGATCGGCCACAGCCGCGCGCTCGACCTCATCTTGACCGGCCGGCCCGTCGCCGCCGACGAAGCGCTGGCCATGGGCTTGGTCAATCGCGTCGTCCCGCCCGGCCAGGCCCTGGCCGCCGCGCTGCTCCTGGCCGAGCAGATCGCCGCTTTGCCGCAGCGCTGTCTGCGC
>JBBQIO010000221.1:0-6363 GCA_038325015.1 Polyangia bacterium | reverse complement strand
CGGCGAGCAGCAGCGCGTGGCCGTTGCCCGCGCCCTCGTCGGTGAGCCGGCGATCGTCCTGTGCGACGAGCCGACCGGCAACCTCGATCCGGATCGGGCGCGCGAGCTCTTGGCACTGCTCGAAGAGATTCGCCTGCGCGGAACGACGCTGGTGGTCGCCACCCACGATCCGACGGTGGTCGACTTCGGCATCGCCCGCGCCTGGCGCCGAGCGCGCATCTGCGACGGTGAGCTGCTCGACGTCGACCTGCCGCTGCCGGTCGGTCGGCCGACGCGGCTCGACGAGGAGACCGCCGGCTTCGCCGAACGCCGTGACGCCGACGCCACCAACATCATTCGCCTACGCCCGCGCGTGCAGCTGTGAGGTCGCTTGCGTCCGGCCTGCGCCGGATGGTGCGCGGCCTGTCGCGCAACGCGATCATTCCGCTGACTGCGATCGGCGCCATTGGCCTGTGTCTGCTGCTCCTCGGCGGGGTGGCGCTGCTCTATCAGAACGTGGCCATGCTCGGCGCGGGCTGGGGCCAAAATGTCCAGCTCACCGTCTATCTCGACGACGGCGTGCCAGCCGAACGCGTGCAGCAGATCGCCGCGGCGCTGTCGCAGCTCGACGGCGTTGACGAGGTCCACGTCGTCGGACCGCACGAAGCGTGGGAGCGACTGCGGCTCGGCCTGGGCGATCGACATGATCTGCTGGACGGTGTCGAAGAGAGCTTTTTGCCGACCTCCATCGAAGCGCATCTGGCGCCCGGCATCGCCGATCTCTTGCGCGCGCGGCCGACCTTCGAGCGACTGCGCCACCTGCCCGGCGTCGAAGAGGTGCAGCTGGCCGGCGAATGGACGCGACGCATCGACGCGCTCCAGCACCTCTTGGCCGAGCTCGGCCTGGCGGTCGGCGCGCTGGTGCTGTTCGCCTGCTTGTACATCGTCGGGGCGACGATTCGACTGGGCGTGTTCGCGCGGCGCGACGAGATCGCCATCGAGAAGCTGGTCGGCGCGACCGACGCATTTGTGCGCGCGCCGTTTTTAGTCGAAGGCGCGATCGAAGGATTGTTCGGCACGTCGCTGGCGGCGCTGCTTTTATATGTGCTGTTCCACTGGTCGGCGCGGCGGCTCGATGTGGTGCTGGGGTCGCTGGTCGCGGCCAGCCCGCTGCACTTTTTCTCGATGACGCATCTGATCGTCGGCCTGATCGCGGGAACGCTGCTCGGCCTCGTCGGCAGCGCCTTTGCGCTCGGCCGCTACGTCCGCATATGAGACGCGCGCTGCGACGGTTGGTTTTGGGGGGGACCCTCGGCTTGTGCAGTCACAGTCTCGCCGGTCCGCCGTCGAGCCGCCCGCCCGAAGCCGTGCGACGCGAGCACGCGCTCGTCGAGGCCGAGATGCGCGACCTCGATCGCCGCGCGCTGTCGCTGACTGAACAGGCGCAGCAGCGCTCCGAGCGGCTACACCGAAGGGTGCGCGCGCTCTACAAACTGTCGAGCGGCGGCGCGATTCGCCTCCTGGCCGAGGCCAAAGATCAGGTGACCCTGGCCGGGCGCTACGACGCGCTCCATCGCGTGCTCGACCGCGACTTCGACGAGCTGGCGCATGTGCGCAGCGAAGGGCGGCAGCTTGACGAAGAGCAGGCCGAGCGGCAGCGGGCGCTCGAGCGTGTCGTGGCCCTCGACCGCGCGCCCGAAGGCGGCGGCACTCTGTTGTTGGCCAAAGCCGGACATCTGCCGCGACCCACGGCCGGCGCTGTCGTCGGACAGTTCGGCCCCTACACCGAGCACGGCATCGAGCTCAGCCGACCCGGCATCGACGTCGCGTCGCAAGCGGGCGCGGCCGTCGTCGCTGTCGCCGCCGGCGACATCCGCTTCGTCGGCGAACGACCGGGCTGGGGCCGACTGGTGGCGGTCGATCACGGCGACGGCTTCGTCAGCTTTACCGGCCATCTGGCCTCGGTGGGCGTGGCAGTCGGGGCGCATGTCGAGGCCGGAGCCGCGCTCGGAAAGGCCGGCGCGCGCACCTACTTCGAACTGAGCCAGGGCGGCACCGCGCTCGATCCGCAAGCCTGGCTCGCCCCGCTGCCGCAGTAACTTAGTCTGCCGGCTCGCCCGTACGGTCGGGTCGCGGTACGATCCGCGCTGGAGGATCCTTCATGTCCGTTCGGCCGGTTCGCTCAACTCGCTTCGTCATCGCCGTGAGCGCGCTCTGCACCGTTGGCGGGCTCCTGCTCCTGGCCGGCGCCGCGACCGCGCTGCCCAAAAAATTCAGCCCGTATCACAAGCTCAACATCTTTACGCGGGTGCTCTCCTACGTCGAAGGCAACTACGTCGACACCGTCGACCACGACGCGCTCATCTACGGTGCGATTCGCGGCATGCTCGAGACGCTCGACCCGCACACCAGCTTCTTACGCCCGGAGGAATACCGCGATCTCAAGGTCGACACGCAGGGCGAGTTTTGCGGCGTCGGCCTCGAGGTCGAGCTGCGCAGCGTCGAAGGACGCGACGGCGGCCACGACAATATCCTCACCGTCCTGTCGGCGATGGACGGCACGCCCGCGGCGCGCGCCGGCCTGCAGACCGGCGACGAGATTTTGCGCATCGACGATGCACCGACGCGCGCGATGCACATCGAAGAGGCGCTGCAGCGCATGCGCGGAAAAAAGGGGACTACCGTCGTTCTGTCGATCGATCGGCCGGTCGACAAAAGCGGCCACAACCTGACCTGGCCCGACGGCAAGACGGGCTCACGCAGCTTTACGTTGGCGCGCGAAATCATCAAGGTCGAGAACGTCACCTACCGGATGTTGGAGCAGGGCTATGGGTACGCGCGGATCCGGCAGTTTTCCGAGCGTGCCGACACCGATCTCGACGTCGCCATGGACCATTTGGAGCACGATTCGGGCGGCCACCTGCGCGGCCTGGTGCTCGATCTGCGCAACAATCCGGGCGGCCTGCTCGATCAGGCAGTGCGCGTCGCCGACCTGTTTCTGGACACCGGGCTGATCGTCCGCACCGAGGGCCGCGACGGCCGTGTGCTCGACGAAGAGAAGGCGCATCAGCGCGGCACGCGCGCACCCTTTCCGCTGGTCGTGCTGGTCAACGGCGGCACCGCATCGGCCGCCGAGATCCTGGCCGGCGCCCTGCAAGATCATCAGCGCGCCGCCATCTTGGGCACGCAAACCTTCGGCAAAGGCAGCGTGCAGACGGTCATCGAGCTCGAGGATGGCTCGGCCCTCAAGCTGACCATCGCGCGCTACTTCACGCCGTCGGGCCGCTCGATCCAGGAGCGCGGCATCACCCCGGACATGTTCGTCGAGCAGGTGCACCTGGCCGACCTCAAGCCGCAGCGGAGCGAAGAGCCGCAACAAAAAGAGCGCGATCTGCAGCATCACCTGCGCAATACCCAGCTCGACGGCACCGACGAGAACGGCAAGAAAATCATGTCAGTGGCGTCGAACATTGGCGACGACTTCCAGCTCAAGACCGCATTCGATCATCTAAAGGCGTGGCAGATCTTCGCCAAGCCGCTCACAGCGCCCAGCGCGGCCGATGCCAAAGGCGCGCACGTTCGCCAAAATGCGGCAGACACTCCTAAAACCGGCGCTGCGTCCAGCGAATAAGGCGATCAGAGATGTGCGACCGAAGCTTGACGGTCTGCGTTGCTACCAATAGACTTTTTCGCGGGGTCGGATCAGTCACGGTCAGCGGCACGGTCCCAAAACATCACCTGGGCCAGCGTAGAAGAGGGGCATGTACAACCTCATTATAGAAGACGACGAGGGCAAGACTCGAGTCGTCCGCCTCGTTCGCGACGAAGTTACAATCGGTCGCAAAGAGGGCAACAATATCCGACTGACCGAGCGCAATGTCTCGCGCAAGCACGCCCGACTCGTGCGTCAGAGCAACGCCCTCTTCATCGAGGATTTGACCAGTTACAACGGGGTCAAAGTGAACGGAGATCGCATCTCCGGACGCGCGCCTCTGAACGAGGGCGATCGCGTGCAGATCGGCGACTATCAGATCGCCATCAAAGCCGACAAGGGCGAGTCCGCCGGCGCACCGACGAGCGAGAGCAGCGAGGCGGAGACGACTCCGTTCCTGCGCGAGCCGGGCACCAACGGAATGCCGACGGCGCAGATGGAGCTGACACCGACGGTGCAGCAGGCCATCTTGGCAAGCGGGCTGGGACCGCCGCCGCCGCGCGCCTCCTCGGATCCGCGCGCTCGACTGGTCGCGGTGTCGGCCAACTTCGCGCGTCAGGAATTTCCGCTCGACAAGAGCACGATGGTCATCGGCCGAACGCACGAAAACGACATCGTCATCAATCACCGCTCGATCTCACGGCATCACGCCAAGATCGCGCGCGAAGGCAACGCCTTTCACATCATCGATCTGCAGTCGGCCAACGGCGTGCGCGTCAATGGCGAGGAGTACGGCAAGGTCGAGCTTCGCCGCGGCGACCTGATCGATCTGGGGCACGTCAAAGTGCGCTTCGTCGAGCCCAACGAGGACTTCGTCTTCGACCGCGACGCGGAGATCGTCAACGTCGGCGGCGGACGATCGCGCGTCGCGCTGGTGGTCGGTCTCGTGATGGCCATCGCGGTCATCGCCGGCGGCGCCGTTGTCTATCTCAAGATGGGTCCCGGCCATACGACGACCGTGGCGACCACAACGTCAGGCGATTCGAACACCACCAAACCGGTCGTGACCGAGCCGGTGGTCGTCAAGCCGGCGGTGCCGACCGCCGACACCGAGGCGCAGGTCGCCAAGCTGATGATGGATGCCGATCACGCGATCAAAGCCGAGGACTGGGATCAGGCGCTGGCCAAGGCCAACGCCGCGCTCGCCCTCGACAGCCAGCAAGATCTGGCGCGCGACCGCAAGTCCAAGGCGGAAGCGGAGATGAAGAACCGCACCGCGTACGCCAACTTCGTCGCCGCGGCGGGCAAAAGTGACTACGACTCCGCGCTCGCGTCGTTTGGCGAGATCAGCGCCGATTCGATCTACCGCCCGAAGGGCACCGATCAGTTCGGCAAGGTCAAGCAGGCGTACATTCGCACGCACCTCGATGCGGCCAAGCGGGCCAAGACGGCCAACAAGTGCGACGAGGCGCGGCAGCACGTCGAGGCGATCCTGGCGGTCGACGATGCGCAGAGCGAAGCCAAGGACGTCTTGCGCACCTGTGGTGCACACGCCACGGTGGCCATCGCGCCGACGCCGCACACCCCCAAGGTGGTGCCTACGCCGCACGTCAAAGAGGTCAAAGAGCCGCCCAAAGAGACGCCGCCCGCGCCTGTGGATGACGACGCCAACGCCGTCGCTGCCGAGAAGATCCTGCGGGATGCGCGCGACGCCTATGTGCATGCGCAGTACGAGACCGCGATCAGCCTGTCGCGCAAATCGCTCAAGCTCAAGACCTCGTTCGAGGCCTGGAAGTACATCGGTGCGTCGGCCTGCTTCCTCAAAGACAAGCCGGGCGCCATGGTGGCCTACGCCAAGCTCGACGGGACCGGCCGCACATTCCTCAAGTACATCTGCACCCGCAACGCGATCAGCGTTCCTTAAGCCCCGCCGCAGCTCGAAGGAGATGTCCATGCGATTGTCTGTCATGACCCTCGCTCTGCCATTGTTGTGGTGGACGAGCCCGGTGCTGGCCGCCGACCACGCCGATGGCCCAGCGGTGCTGAGCGCTCCGGCCGCCGATATCACCGACCTCTCCGCCTGGGAATCGGGCGATGGAAGTCAGACGTTTTTCGTGCTCGACACGCTGCCCGGCGCCGGGAAGAGCGCCGCATTCTCGTCGCGGATTCAGTACGTCCTGCACGTCACCGCGGCGGATAAATACGGCGAGACCGACCCGTCGAAGATTTCGCGCGAGAACATCATTTGTCAATTCGATGGCGACCAGACGATTCACTGCTGGCTGGGCGCCGGGACGACGACCGGCATCACGACCGCTATCGACTACGCGCACGGCAACGCCGGTCAGAGCAGCGGTGTGACCAGCATCAATGGCAAGCTCCAGGTGTTCGCCGGACCGCGAAGCGATCCGTTTTTCTTCAACCTCGACGGCTTCGGCGCCGCGACCAGGCTGGTGCAGCAGTCGTTTGCTGGGCGGGTCCAGCTTGACGCTTCGGGCTGCCCGTCGCTGCCGATCGGCACACCCACGGCGGTCAATGCGCAGCTCCGGGGATCGTCTCCAGCCTCGGGTTCGAGCACGCCCGGCGCACCGGTCAACGCGTACGCCGGCAAGAACGTCCTCGGCCTGGTCATCGCCGTCAACACGCAGGCGCTGACCCACGGCACCAATCCCATCCTCGGCGTGTGGGCTTCGACCCACGCCAAGCCGTGAGCGAGGCTCTGGTCATGCGAC
>JBBQIO010000220.1:0-6385 GCA_038325015.1 Polyangia bacterium | reverse complement strand
GAAACGGATTGGCGAAATCGAGCTCGCAGTGGGCGTCGGGATAGAGCGCCTCCAGACCGCCGATAATGCCGGCGATGCGCGCACCTTCGTTGCGTGGTTTGCGCTTCGCACCCGTCTTGATCGTGACCTTGGCGATGGGCGCGGCCGGCTTGGGCTTTTTTGCGCTCTGAGTCGACGAAAGCAAGGGGCTAAAGTGGCCAGTCCTTCGGGAGCTGTCAAGCGGTGCGATTGCCCACATCGTCCCCACCGGTCGCCGCCCCTTTTGCCGAACAACGCACTGGCCTGATCGCGCGGAGTGGCTCATGCTGAAATCAGCGGGCGGAGGTGACCATGACTCCTATTTCGCGGGCGACGTGGGCGCTGCTATTGGCGACGGTCGGAGTAGCAGGTGCTTGTGTTTGGGCGCTGATCGATCTGGGGCAGGCTCCGTGGACGACGGCGCCGGTCCCGGTGCCGGGTCACCGGCTGTTCGTCAGTAGCAGTGACGACGGACTATCGGTGTTGACCGATCGATCGTCGTTTCGCGTGCTGCCCGACTTGAGGGTCGTCGAGCGCGCGTGGCCCGAGGAGCTGCGGGTGCGTTCGGTCGACTCGGCGGCCACGAACGGTGATTTCAGCCTGTTCATCGTCGGTGCGCGTGGCCCAATCGCGGCCCATTGTCACTGCGACCAGCAGCCGCCCCAACCACCGCGCCAGCTGCTCTACGTCGATCGCGAGTCGGTGCGGCTGCTGCCGACCGAGCGCGCAGCCACATTGCTAGGAGTGCGCGCACGCGGCGCTCACCTGGAGCTGTGGCGCTTGGCGCCGTCCTCGAGCGCGCAGACTCCGGCGTCCGATCCGGTGCTCGCGGCGGCGGGCATTGAGGAGCATTGGGTCACGACGACCCTGCCGCCAACGGCCGTCGAAGGCATCGTGTTCGAGGGGAGCGACCCGCTCTTGGTCGTGAGCCACAAGAGGGCGCACTGGCTAGTCGATGCCCAGGGCGCGTTGCGCCCGATGCCGGGCTCGGCCCTGTCGCTGTGGACGCCGTCCTTTCTCCGTCCGCCGTCGAGCACGCCGTGGCGCGAGCCGTTTGTCGATGACCAAATGGCGGTCTTCGCGTTCGTTCCGGGGTCCTCCGCGCTGGCCTTCACGATCGGCAGCGCCTCGGAGCTCGACCCTCTGATCGTTACGCACGGCGATGAGCCCGGCGTCTTCGCCAGCACCTCGGCCAGCGGCGACCACGTCGAGGTCAAGCACATCCGACGCCGGGTGTGGGTGCGGCAGGGCGCACCGGACCGCTGGGTGCCGCTGGCAATTTCGACCAGCACCGCCGACTTCGTCGCCTATCCAGTCGGCCCAGGCTGGATTGCGCTCAGCGAGACGCCGGCGACCGGCGTGAACAGCGACGAGGAGCTGGGCGAAGCGATCGCCTTCGACGATAGGCTCAATCGCATCGATCGCGGTGGTCTGAGCAGCGTCAGCACTCTTGCCGGCGCTGGCCAGGCCGTATGGGTAGGGCTGACTGCGCTACTGTTGCTGAGTCTCGCGCTCCTGCCGCTGGTCGTGATCCGTCTGCGGCGACGCTTCTTAGTCGACGAGGACGACGTTTACGTCGGCTTCTTGCGCGCCGCTCCCGGCGCGGTAGTGAGCACCGATGGGACGGGGCGCGCGGTTTTCGACGGTGGAACGTGCGAGCTCGCCAGCCCGCGCGGCGTGTTCGAGCTGACCCGCGCACCACTGCGTATCGACGAGGGCTCAGGCCGTCCGCTGATCGACGGCGACGCGGTGTACCTGGTCGGTCGGCCGGAAAACGGAATCAACGACGCCGGTCCATGGCGTGCTGCCCAGCGCGCCCGGCTGGCTACGGCCGGGGAGCTGTATCTGATCGGTCGGGGCGGCCGGCAGGAGTTGGCGCGCAACGTTGCGCAGATCTTCAACCGGCGCTTGGCGCTGCTGGTCGTCGCGCAGCTGGCCGCCGGAATCGTGCTGTTCAGCCTGATTCACGTCCGAACATTCTTCTAAATCCCAGTTACAAGAGGTCGGCGAGGGCCGCCTGCAGCGTCGGGAAACGAAACGCGAAGCCGAGCTCGAGCGCACGGCTCGGCACAACCCGCTGGCCGTCCAGGAGCACGCTGGCACCTTCTCCGAACAGGAGCCGCAGCGCGAACGCCGGAACCGCTAGCCGCGACGGCCGGCCGAGCTGTGCGCCAATCGCCCGCGCCAGCTCCTTCATGGTCACGGGCGACGGCGCCGTCGCGTTGATCGCGCCCGAGGCGCGCGGATCGTCGAGCGCCCACTCGAGCAGCGCGACCTGGTCGGCCAGATGGATCCACGAGACCCACTGCCGGCCATCGCCGACCGGCCCGCCGGCGAAGGCGCGAAACGCGGGCAGCATCTTGGCCAGCGGGCCGCCGTCTTTGCCGAGGACGACGCCGGTGCGCACCACGACCAGGCGCCGCGACACACCATCCGCGGCCTCGGCAAAACGGTGCGCCTCGGCCTCCCAGTCGTGGCACAGCGAGGCCAAAAAATCGTCGCCCGCCTGCGCCTGCTCGTCGAGCGGCTCGTCCCCGCGCGAGCCGTAGTAGCCAATGGCCGATCCCGAAATCAAGCAGCGTGCACGCCCCGCAAGCAGCGCGTCGACGACGTGGCGCGTGCCCTCGACGCGGCTCTCGGTGATGGCGCGTTTCTTGGCGTCGGTCCAGCGGCCAACCACGTTCTCGCCGGCCAGGTGGATCGCCGCATCGACATCCCCCAGCTCCTTTTGCCACGGGCCCGGGCGCCGCGGGTCGCCCTCGACGAGGCGTGCTCGCCCCGGCAGCTTGGCCTCGGCGCTGCGACTGAGCACCAGCACCTCGTGGTTGCGCGCCGTCAACGAGGACACCAACGCCCGCCCGATGAAGCCTGTTCCGCCGGTCACCGCGATTCGCATCGCTTTCCAATAACACGAGAACACCAGGGGGCAGGCGCAACGCGCCGCGTGCCCCGTGATAGGCTCCGCCCATGCCGCCCGACGCTGTCGTCGTGCCCGTTGTGCCCATTGACGGGGTTCTCGATTTGCACACCTTCCGGCCCTCCGAGGTCGCCGGTCTGGTCGCGGAGTACATCGACGAGTGCGTCCGCGTCGGCATCGGCGAGGTGCGGCTGATTCACGGCAAAGGACGCGGCGTGCAGCGCGCCATCGTCCGCGACGTCCTCGAACGCCATCCGCGCGTGGCCACGATTCGCACCCCCGACGAGGGCGGCGGCGGCTGGGGGGCGACGGAAGCGACGCTCATCCTGGCCGACCCCGAGCGCAGCTGATGGATCTCTATCTGATTCGCCACGCCCACGCCGCCGACGGTGCGCTCTATGGCGACGACTACGAGCGTCCGCTGACCGCAGAAGGCCGTCGCGCCGCCCAAGCGGTCGGCGCCGCGCTGCAGGCGCAAAAGACCACCTTCGAGATCATCGTTTCGAGCCCGTTGGTCCGCGCCGTCGAGACCGCGGAGCTGCTCGCCTGTCAGCTCGGTTTCGCCGGCGGGCTGACCATTTCGCGCGCGTTAACCCCCGACAGCGACGTCGAATCGATCTTGCAAAACGTCGTCGCACCCCATCGCGCGAGCAAATCGCTGGCGCTGGTCGGGCATCAACCGTCGATGGGTCAGCTGGTCGGATCGCTGGTCGGCCGCTCCGGTGCGAGCTTGCAAAAGGGCGCCGTAGTGTGCGTCGATTTCGATGTCGACAGCCAACGAGCCAAGCTGCGCTGGGTGATCACTCCCGAAAGCCTCGATCCCAGCGCGTCGCTGTGAGTCCGTATTTGCGTCCGTAAAGGAGAGCTTTTCCGATGAATCGAATCGAACGTCAGCACACTTGTCGACGGCACACTGCAGTGGTCGGGGCCGCCACCGATCAGCCCTTCGCGCTTCCCGGCTCGCACGCCATCTACACGCCGGACCGCATCTGCCGTGTGCACCACATCAAGGTCGAGGTCGGCGTCGACTTCGACGCACGATCGATCGACGGCGTGTGCACCCAGACTCTGTCGCCATTTAACGACGGCCCCTGCCGCGTCGTGCTCGACGCGGTGGAGATGACCATCCACGCGGTCCTCCTGGGCGACGGCGAGGCGGTGCCCTTTTCGTACGATGGCGCGGCGCTGAGCGTCGATCTGGGCGAGCGAAAAGAGAGCGAAAAGCTCGACCTCATCATCCGCTATCACGCGGCGCCGCGGCGCGGTCTGTACTTCATCACGCCCGACGCCGCCTATCCCAACCGCCCCACACAGCTGTGGTCGCAGGGGCAGGACGAGGACAATCGCTGCTGGTTTCCCTGCTTCGATCACCCCGCCGAAAAATCGACCTCCGAGCTGGTGGCGACGGTTCCGGACAGTATGGCCGTGCTGTCGAACGGCACGTTGGTCGATGAAAAGCATGACGCCGCCGAAAAGCGCCGTACGTTTCACTTTCGCCATGATGTGGCCCATTCGAGCTACCTCATCACGCTGGTCGCGGGGCGCTTCGAGGTCGTGCGCGAAAAGGCCGGCGCAACCGAGCTGCTCTATTACGTCGCCCCGGATCGCGTCGAGGACGCGGCGCGCACGTTCGGCAACACCGCAAAGATGATCGCCGTGTTCGAGGAGCTGACCGGTCAGCCCTATCCGTACCCGAGCTATAGCCAGGTCTGCGTCGCCGAATTCATCTTCGGCGGTATGGAGAACACGTCGGCCACGACGCTCACCGATCAGACTTTGCACGACGCGCGCGCGCACCTCGACTACAGCTCCGAGCCGCTCATCTCGCACGAGCTGGCGCATCAGTGGTTCGGCGATCTGTTGACCTGCCGCGACTGGTCCGAAGGCTGGCTCAATGAAGGGTTCGCCACCTATCTCGAGATCTTGTGGCGTGAGGCTTCGGCCGGGCGCGACGAGGCCGACTACGATCGACTGTTCGACCAAGAGGCCTATCTCGACGAGGATGCGCATCGCTATCGCCGGCCGATCGTGACCCGCATCTATCACGAGCCAATCGACATCTTCGACCGCCACCTGTACGAAAAGGGTGGATGCGTACTGCACATGCTGCGGCAGGCGCTGGGCGAGGCGCGCTGGAAAAAGGCCATCCATCACTACGTCAAGAAGCACAAAGGGCAGTCGGTGGAGTCGCGCGATCTAGCGCGCGCCATCGACGAGGCCACGGGCTGGAATCCGGATCGCTTTTTTCAGCAGTGGGTGTTCGCGGCCGGCTACCCGCGGTTGAAAGCCGAGTACGCCTGGGACGAGGCCAAGAAGCTGGCACGCGTCACCATCAAGCAGACGCAGACGCGCGACAAGAAGGCCGAGTTCGAGACGCCGCTGTTTCATCTGCCGCTGGTGTTGCGCTTGGTCGTCGAGGGTGCCGCGCACGACGTGAGCATCGTGGTCAAAGATCAGCAGGAGACGTTCGTCGTGCCGTGTCAGGCCAAGCCGACGCAGTGTGTGCTCGACCCCGGCAACCACACGCTCAAGACGGTCGAGTGGAAAAAGGCCGACGAGCTGTGGAAGGCCGAGCTCGCCTCCGCCGAATGGGCGGTGGATCGCGTGCTGGCCGCGCGCGCGCTCGGTAAGGCGGCCGAGCCGACCGCGCTGCCGGCGCTGGCCGCGGCGATGAGCAAAGACAAATTCTGGGCGGTGCGCGGAGAGGCTGCGCTGGCCATCGGGCAGCTCAAGACGCAAGCCGCGCTGACCGAGCTGACCAAGGCGCTCAACAACGAAGCCCATCCCAAAACGCGGCGGATGATCGCGCGCGCGCTCGGGCAGTTTCGTCACGACCTGCGCGCCGCCGAGGTCATGGCCGACAAGCTGCACAGCGGAGACGCCAGCTACTTCGTCGAAGCCGAGAGCGCCAGCGCGCTGGCCAAGACGCGCGCCTCGACGGCCTTCGACTCGCTGGTCGAGGCCATGCAGCGACCGTCCTACCTCGATGTGATCGCCTCGGCGTGCCTGGGCGGCCTGGCCGAGCTCCGGGACGAGCGCGGCATCGACGTGGCTCTCGAGCAGAGCCGCTACGGACGCCCGGTGGTGGCGCGCCGCTCGGCGGCGATCGCGCTCGGCACGCTCGGCTCGTACCACGCCGGTCGCAAGCGCCAGGTGCTCGAGGTCTTGAGCGAGCTGCTCGAAGATCCCGACTTTCGCGTGCGCATCGCCGCGGTCGAGGGGCTGCGCATTCTGGGGAGCGGCGACGCGACTTCCGGCCTGCGCCGGGCCGAGCGGCGGGATCTCGACGGTCGTGTGCGACGTCGCGCACGTGAGGTCATCCGCGCGCTAGGCGACGACGCGAATTTCGCCGAGCAGAAACGCACGACCAACGACGCGCTGGAAAAGCTGGAGGGCGAAAACGTCGAGCTCAAGGAGCGCCTGGCCAAGATCGAGGCGCGACTCGACCCC
>JBBQIO010000219.1:0-6391 GCA_038325015.1 Polyangia bacterium | reverse complement strand
CGTGCCCGCGGCGGGCGACGGGATTGCACCCTGACCTACTCGTACTTGTAGACTTTGAACGACGTTCGACCGCTGAGCTCGAAGACGAACGCGAAGTTGAAGTGGATGCGGCCGTCGGCCTCGACGAGCGCAGTCGGTGGGTTCTGAAACGGTTGCGCCTTTTTGAACGCCGCGAGCGCTTCGTCGTCGAGAAAATCGACGCCCGAGGACTGCGTGACGTCGGAGCCGACGAGGGAGCCATCCGGGTTGAGGTGCACGCGCAGCACGGTCACGCGATCCTTGACGCCGTAGATATGTCCCGTCGGATCATGCTGCACATACACCACGTCGGGATGCCACTCGTTGGCCACGGCGCGCTTGACGCGGTTGAAGAACACCGCGTGCTTCCACTGCTTGGAGTTGAGCGCGGTTGCGTCGCCGTCGTCGACGTCGTGCAGATAATCGAGCGTGCCGGCGCCACGGCCGACCGCGCGCTCGAGCATCTCGCGCGTCGGGATCAGATTGGGACGCGGTGGCGGTGCGGGGGTTTCGCCGCTACTACTTCCGCCCGCGGCACCGAGCTTGCTCAGCGCGCCGGCGCCCGCCGTGGCCGGCCTTGGGCGCTGTGCCGGTCGGCCTACCATGGGTAGCTCACCGTCGGGCGCGGCCGGCGCCGCCGTGCTGTCCTCCTCTTGGCCGGCGGTCGACGGTGCGACTGCCGCCTGCTCGGACGCGGCAGCCGGTGCAGGCGTTCCCTTTTTGCCCGCGGCGGCTGCGGTCGGTGCCGGAGGCGGCTGTACGGGAACCGGCGGCGTCGCCGGGGTTGGCGCAGCGGCCGGCGCACCACTCTTGTCGCGCGAGTTTGGCGCCTTGGTCTCGCGGTCGACCTTGCTGTCGAACTCGGAGACGTACTTGGCCTGATCCGGGCGCTGCTCGATAGCCGGCCGGGGCAGCTCGACGACCTGTCCCAGGGGATGTTTTTGCTCTATCTCTTTTTTTAGTTCTTCTTCTTTTTTAATTTCTTTTGCCGTTTTCTCCTCAGGATGTTCGAGTTCGTCGACGAGGGTCTGAAGCTCGAGCGGCGTGTCCTCGTCCGTCGCTGTGGTCGGATGGGGGTCAGCTTTGCTGGCCAAAAGCGGATTGACGCGCTCGCCGCCGCTCAGCTCCCAAAGACCGACCGCCAAGGCATGCAGCCCGACGGCGAGCAGCAGCGCAACCACGTAGCGCCGCGCACGACCGGCTCGCCTTCGACGCCCATGCCGACCGTATAGGGGCACCGCGCGCCCGGCTCGTTGACCGAGCGCAGCGTCTTTGTCCGGGCGGAGCTCGCGCAAGGAGGGCAAATTACACCTCCTCAACTATAGCCCCCGGCGGCAACTTGGCCAGGCCGCCGGTGCGTGCAGCGCCGCGGCTCTCGGAGGTTGCGGCCGATGTTGCGGCCGATGTAGGCAAAGATCGCCGGCGCGGCTTTGTTGCGTGGCCCTGGCGAGGGACGTATCTTCATCCCATGCTGCGCAACTCCATTTCGCGCGTGCTCGGCGCTGCCGTGCGGCTGTGCGGCGTCGGCCTTGTGCTGGCGAGCTCGTCGGTGCGCACCGCTCGGGCCGCCGACAGCGACAAGACTCCGCTGCCGAGCTCGGTGGTCGCCGCCGTGGCGCCGGCGCCACCTGCAGTGCCCGCGCTCCCCGCCACACCCGACGAAGCGCGACCGCCACATATTGCCCACGTGCTCATTATCAGTGAGGACGGCCTGCGCGCCGACGCCGTCGAGACGCTGCATCTGCACTGGCACGAGCTTTTGAAAAAGCGTGGCGTGCACGCCATTCACGCCAAGACGATCCGCGACGCGTCGACGCTGCCGGCCCACGCCTCGATGCTCTCGGGCGTCGGCCCCAACGTGCACGGCCTGACCTGGAACAACTGGCGCCCCGCCAAAGGCTTCATCAAGACCGCGACCATCTTCAGCGAGGCCAAGGAGTACGGGCTGACGACGGCATTTTTCACCGGCAAGTCCAAGCTTCGCCACATCGTGCCGGCTGGCACCGTTGGCCTCTACGAGCGCCCCGGCTACTACTGCAAGAAGGTCGCGGAGGACGCCGCCAACTATCTAATGACGGAAAAGCCGGCGCTCGCTTTTGTCCATTTCTCCGACCCAGACGAGGCCGGCCACTCGGCTGGCTGGATGTCCGACAAGCAGATTCGCGCCATCTCGGCCAGCGACCGCTGCCTCGGCATCTTGTACGAAGCGCTGGAAAAGGCCGACCTCATTGACAACACGCTGATCATCGTCAGCGCCGACCACGGCGGCCATAACCGCGTGCACTCGGGCGCCAAGGCGATCGACCGCGACATTCCGTGGATCGCGTGTGGGCCAGGAGTGCGCGAAGACTTCACGATCAAGACGGCATTGTCGACGATGGACACGGCAGCCACCGCGCTCTATGCGTTGGGTCTGCCGATCTCGCCGGACCTCATCGGCCGGCCGCGCACCGACATCTTTCTCAGCCCGGACCCGCCGACGCCCATGCGTTCGCGCTAGGGGCTGAGCGAACGACGCGAGTCGACTGAAGTCGGCTGCAGCAACTTCTTTCGCGGAATGACGATAATCAGGGAGCCTGAGCAGCGCGTTGGTGCGGTTCTTAACCGCCAATGAAAGCTGCGGTTGATGGTCTCGGCCACGGTCTGTTCGGTCGAGCGGGTTTCGGGTGCAACACGAAGGAGGAGGGACCATGGGCGACGACGCAGAAAAACCGTCCGTGTGGGAGGGACTCGCCGAGCCAAGTCTGATGGGCTATCACGCCTACGAGACGGGCGAGATTGGCGAGAAACTTCACCACGTGCACGAGTTGGGTGAAGCGCGCGAGGCCGTCGAATCGACAGGGGAAGCGGCGGATGCAGCTCGGGATGCCGCCGCCGCGCAGCGCGCGGTTTCAGAGGCCAATCCTGACATCGACTCAATGTACAAGATGGCCATGAAAAACGGCGCGGTCGACGATGCGCCCGGCTTCAGCGCCGCCGAAGACTCATTTTTTGCCGATGGAGAGCACGCGTCGGCGCTTTCCAAAGAGGCTGCAACCGAAGCCGAGATGACAGGTGGCGCGGGTGGTCGCATGTTAGGCGGCGCCATGGGCGCGCTCGGCATCGTTGGCGGCGGGATGCAGATCGCCGAAGGCGCGAACGAGTGGGCGGAGGGCAAAAAAATCGATGGCGGGGTCGACATGGCAGCCGGCGGAATCGGCGTCGTGGCGGGTGGCCTGGGTTTGGCGTCTTCTGTCGCCGGCGGCGCGGCCCTGGGGGGGGGACTGGCCCTGGCGGCCTCGGTCGCCGCTCCGGTCGCTGCGATCGCCGGCCTCGCCGCGCTCGGCGAGCACGAGGGCGAAAAACTGGGTCTGTTCGGCACTACGACGGGGGAGGACGGCAAGACGCGTAACGAAGGCGCATTTGAGGCAGCGGCCGACTGGGGCGCCGACGTGACCAAGAATGACGGGGCACTTCTCGGGGCCGGCGCCTATGCGCTGGGCGAAACCGGCGCCTTGGCAGCAAACATCGGCCTTGGCGTCTATGGAGTCGGAGACGGGATTGGTTCTCTGGCTGCCAGCACTGGGATGTTCGGCAAAGACGCCGACGGAAAGAATCAGGGCGCGTTCGGACTACTCGACGAGGGTGCTACTGCGGCCGGCAACGCAGTCACGTCGGGAGCCGACAGCGTCATGAACGCCTTCGGTATCAGCACCGATCCAGACTCGGTCGGAGGCGAGATTGCCAGTGGGTTGGGCACGGCGACGCATGTGCTCGGTGATGTCGCCGGAGCCGGCGTGGCGGCCGTCGCCGATGTCGGTGGAGCGCTCGTCGGCGGCGCCGAAGCTGCTGGACATTGGCTCAGTGACCTTTTCTAGCCCGGAAATTCCCGGCGAGCCCGAGCGGCATCGGGTCGGCTTGGGTTACGAAGCGTGGGCCGAGGATGGACGCACGCTGCGCTTCCGCTACAAGGTCGGCGTTCCCCTCAGGGTCATGATCTTCTGTCAGCTGCTAGCCGGTTTTTGTGCAGTCGTTGTCGGCCACCTCTTGATTGGAGATGAGTTGCGTTCGGCGACTGAGGCCCAGCTCACCTGCGATCGAGCCACGGCTTCCTGCGCGTCGTCGCCTTTGTGGGCACATCTGAAGCCGAAGCGATTTCCGCTCGCAGCGCTGGCGACTGCTCAGCTCGTGCGGCATGGCACGGCAGTCGAGCTATTCGTCGGTACATCATCACCAACCTCCGTGTCTTTGTTGCCGACCGATGAGCCGCTCAAGGTGACGGCGCTGGAACAAGCGGTTACCCAGCTACGCGCTTTTGCGCAATCCACCGGTCCATACCTCGCTCTTACCATCCCAATGGGAATACGACCGCCGATCATCGGGTACGCCATCTTCTCGATCTTGATGGGCATTTTGTGTCTTCGGCTTGGCGCGAACACCTTTACGTCGAGTGAGCTGGTCATCGACCACACTACAGGGCGCGTGTCGCAGCGACGGCGTTGGTTCGGATTTTCGTTGACGCGTTCCGCCGCGATCAGCGACTTCACCGGCGCCGAGAGTCGCAGCCGTCGCTTCTTTTCCGTCCCCTTCGGGTTGGTTCGCATTGCCGAGGTCCAGCTGTGCGGCCCCAATCGCGCGTGGCAGGTCTTCGTCGACTATGCCGGCAATGTGGACGCGATCAGTCACCGCTTGCTCCGTTTTCTTTCAGCGGTCCGGGATCTGCCAAAAGTCGCCCCATAGCGACGCGCCGCCGTCGATGCGCAAGGTCGTGCCGGTGACGAAGATCGCCGCCGGCGAGGCCAGATAGACGATGGCGTGTGCGCACTCCTCGACAGACGCCGCGCGCTTTTGCGGCGTTCGCTTGATCATCTCGGTGACCATCTCGGGCGGATAGTGCGCAAAGCCCGACGAGCGGATCAACCCCGGCGCGACGCAGTTGATGCGGATGTCGAACTCGGCCCACTCGATGGCCAGTGACTTGGTCAGGTTCTCGACGCCGGCGCGAGCGGCCCCGGTGTGCGCCATGCCGGGAAAGCCGCGCGCATTGTTGACCACCACGTTGACAATCGCGCCGCGGCGCTGCGGCATCATCGCCTTGAGCCCGACCTCGCGGGTCATGTAAAAGGTGCCGTTCAAGTTGTTGCGCACGACCGCGTCCCAGCCCTTGGTAGAGAGTGTCGCGACCGGCGAGGGAAACTGCCCGCCGGCGTTGTTAATCAAAACGTCGATGCGGCCGTGTTGCGCCAACACGTCGGCCACCAGCTTTTCGATCTGCGCCGGCTCGCGGATGTCGCAGGGCAGCGCAGTCACTTTGCCGGCGTGTGCACTGGCAGTCAGCTCCGTGGCCAACTCGTCGAGTGCGGCCTTGAGATGGTTGGGATCGCGGCTCGAGATGACCACGTCGGCGCCGAGCGCTGCCAGCTCCCGTGTCGTGGCCAGCCCGATGCCGGTGCCGCCGCCGGTGACCAGCGCGACCTGACCGGCAAACAGATTGGGCGCGAACGGATTTCGGTTGGCCGCTTCGAGATCGAGCATGGCGCGGAGCCTATGCTATGGTCCGAACCATGTCGACCGTCGCTGCTACCCATTCAGACAAGCCCGCATCGGCCACCCAGTCCGAGTCGCAGAGTCTCGCGCAGCTCGTCTCGGCCGGCCGGCCGCTCAGTGAAATCACCGCCTTTTTGGACGGGCTCGATGGCGCAGCGCGCGTCGCGACGTGCCGCGCGATGCCCGGTCGGCTGCAGGCGGCGCTGTGGAAGCTGTGCGCGGGCGCGCCGCCGGTCACGGTCGCCGACATGGCGTCGGTTCTGGTCGATGGCCAGGAGCTCCCCGCCGAAGAGGGGCAGACCGTGATTTGGGCGGGCAAGAATTCGCTGCCGCTCTTCACGCAGTTCGAAAAACGCTTCACGCGGCTGGGCGGCGCGGTCATCGGCTACAACCATCAGAGCATCTCCTGGCTGACCGGTCCGGGCTACTACACGACCGTGCCGGCGCCCGACCGCCTCGGGGAAATTTTGTTCGACTACACGAAAATCCCGTCGGTGGCGCCGCCCGACGGCTGGCCGACCGTCCAGCCCAACACGCGCGGGCTATCGTTTTTCGTCTACCGCAACATGCACGACTTCTGCCGCCGCGTGGCCCGTGGAGTCGTCCTCGGCGAGGCCACCCGTCTCGGTAAGCCGATCGACTCCTATTTTTTGCTGGCGCGTCGCTAGCCCCTTGCGGCCGGGCTGCAGCGAATTAGAAGAAGCTGCTTAAGCTTCGACCTTCGACTAAAGGAGACGTCATGAAAAAAGCGCTTGTAGCGCTGGTGCTGCTTTCGGCCTTGAGCCTGTCCCGTTCGGCGTCGGCATTTCCGCCCTGGGCGCAGGATGGCAAGGCCGGAAACTGGATG
>JBBQIO010000218.1:0-6404 GCA_038325015.1 Polyangia bacterium | reverse complement strand
CCGCTGCAAGAGCAGCCGGTCGTGGCCGCGCTGTACGGCCGCGCCGATCGTGTGCTGATCGATGCGCCATGCTCGGGGCTGGGTGCGCTCCGCCGCCATCCCGAGACGCGCTGGCGGCTGAGCTCGACCGATTTCGCCGCGCTGCCGCTCCTACAGGGGCAGATCTTGGAGCGCTACGCCGTGCTCTGTCGGCCCGGCGGGCGCCTCGTTTACGCGACGTGTAGCGTGGCGTCGGCCGAGAACGACGCCGTGGTCGACGCGTTTTTGGGCCGTCATCCGGAGTTCCGAGCGGTCCGCGCCAGCGCCATCCTGGGCGACGCGAGGGCGCGCGCGCTGGGCGATGGCCAGCGGCTCCGGATGTGGCCGCATATCCAAGGCAGCGACGGATTTTTCGCCGCCGTGATGGAGCGAGTGCGCTAGGCTCCTGCCATGTCCTGTGGAACTGGGTGCGGAGATTGTTCGACGTCGAGCGGTGGCTGTGAGACCGCCAAAACGCCGCAGCGCGCGTTCATCGACCAGACGCTCGCCCGCCTGTATCCCGGGCTGTGCTGGGGGCAGCTCGACGATGAAGCCGCGCTAGGCAACGGCATCTCCGAGCGTCAGGGACGTCGGCTGGCGCGCGCCATGTCGCAGGTGACCAAAGCGCCGACCTTTTACCGCGAGGCCGGCCCCGACGATCTGTGCGCCACGGTCTACGTTCTGTGTCTTGGCCGCGAGCCGGCGCTGATCGATGTTCGCGACGGACTGGCCGCGCCGGACCTATCCGTCGGGCCGGTGCGTGAGCGCTATCTGCGCGTGGCTTTGTCGTCGGTGGCACAGGCGGCGGCGATCCAAGAGGTCGCCCTCGAGCTCGATCCCGATGGCGACTCCCACGAGGGTGCCTGGCTAAGGGAGCTGCCGCTGCCCGGCGTCTACGAGCCCAAGCTCCTCAAGCGCATGCGCGCGCTCGTTGATCTGCTCAATGCCAGCGGCGTGCAGCACCTCGACTTCGGCCTGTGTGATCAACCGCCGGTCGGAGCCGAGCCGGGTGACTACGCCGCGCGTTTTGGCGGCGCTCCGATGGTCACCAATTTTTTGTTTTTTTCGGCTCCGACGCGCATGACCCAGGAGACTTGGATTCCACGACTTGCACTGGATTCTCAGCGCAACGTCAGTTAGCCCCTTTTTTTGCTAAGTGGTGCCGCACGCACGCCGCCTGCACGTCGGCGTAGTAGCTGGCCCAGGCGCGGTTGACCTCGGCAAATGCACTCTGAACCGTGCGCCAGCGCTGCGCCGGATCGCCCTTGACGTCGTCGAGCGCGTGCAGACACTGCCGGCACGCGTCGGTCAGCCGCTCGATGACCTGCCCATATTCCTCATGCAGCGTTTGCACCTCGGCGGTCGCCGGACGGATCTCGGCGGCCTGCGTCTTGAGGCGCACCAGGCGGGGTAAGACGTCGTCGACCAAGAGCGCGCGCGCTTCGCCGGGGCCGAGCTTGACCACCGCATTGGCGCTCGGGCTCAGCCGCGCGAGCTGCCCGGTGATCGCGTCCTCAGCGGGGCGCAGTTTGGGCCGCTCGACCTCGACATAGTGGGCCAGGTCGACCTGCACCGGCGAGCGGCGAAAGCGCCACACCCCCAGCCCGCCACCGACGACGAACAGGACGAAGAGCGCCCAGCGAATCACCCGCTGCGCCCGCCCGGTCGGCGCAGCGAGTCGGTAGCCGTCCGCCCCCGGCCGCATCGCTACCGTGTTTCGGCGGCGGCAGCGGCGGCGAGATCGAAGTGGCGCGCGAGAAAATCGGCCACCTGTGCGTTCACTTCGCGCGGCCGCTCGATGGGCGCGGTGTGCGACCCATCCTCGACGATCATAATTTCCGAGTCCACGATCAGCGCGTGCATCTCTTTGGCCAGTGAGGCTGGTGTGAAGTTGTCGCGCTCGCCGCCGACGATCAGCGTCGGCAGGTCGATGGTGGGCAAGAATTCTTTGGCGGTGTGTTTACCCGCGGCCGCCAGCATGTCGACGAACAGCCGCACGTCGATCCGCGCCATGTGTTCGAGGTACGGATAAAAATCGCGCCGCCGCACCAGCTCGCCATTGATTTCCAGCCGGGTCGCGATCTCGAAGGCCATCTCGGTGGGCAGGAGCGTCTGCCAGATTGCACTGGCAATCCCCGGCACGCGTCCGACAACAAACTGCAGGAGCGGCAATATCTGCTCGAGTGTGCGCTGGCCGTGAAACGTGCGCAGCGGATGTCCATAGCTGCCGCACATCAAGCCCAGGCCGCGCGCCCGCTCCGGATGGCGTCGCGCCGTCTCGAGCGCGACCTGCACCCCCATGGAGTGGCCGCACAGCACCGCGCCCAGATTGCGGTCACCGAATGCCGCCGTCATCATCTGATCGACATCGTCGGCCAGATCTTCAATGGTCACCCGCGTGCGGTCCGCCGGAGCCGGACTCCCACCGTGCCCGCGGTAGTGCAGATGCACAATCGGATGGTGTAGCGCGAGGTCGCGCGCCAGGTACTTCCAGACATAGCCGTCGCAGCCGATGCCGTCGAGGAATACCAGCGGCACGCGTGCGGGGTCGCTGCCTGCCGGCTTGCCCGACGGCGGCACAATAGGTCCAAAGGCTCGATAGAAGAGGGGAGTTCCGTCGAGAGCGACGGCGAATCCGGTGCGAAACGGCAAAGGGAGGCGCGTTACTCGGCGGCGCCGCGCTCGTCGTCTTCGCCGGGAAACTCGTTGACCGACGGATATTTCATGATGTCCTTGCGGGCCAGCTTCCAAGCCTTTTGAACGATCCACGAGAGCGATCGGTCCTGGCGCGCGGCCTCGTCCTGGATCTCTTTGAGCATTTCTTCGGGGAAGTAGAGGCTCTGTTTACGTTTATCCGAACCGGCCATGTTGTGATGCCTCCGAGGCGAAGGGCGTGTGGGCAGTGAGCGTACGCAGACCGACCAGGGGTGTCAAGGTGCGGTGGGACCGGCTGGGAGACGAAAAGCGGGGCGACGGCGGGGCGTTGGAAGCGAAGTGGCGTCTTAGCGATTGGGCTGTGGCGTCATGCGCAGGTACGGGCGAATCACCGTAAACCCCTTGGGAAAGCGCTGCTTGAGCTCGGCTTCGTCGGTCAACGAAGGGACGATGACGACGTCGCCGCCGTCCTTCCAGTTGGCCGGAGTCGCGACCTTGTGCACATCGGTCAGCTGCAAGGAATCGATAACCCGCAGGATCTCTTCGAAGTTGCGACCCGTCGACGCCGGATAGGTGATGGTGGCGCGCACTTTTTTGTTGGGGTCGATGATGAACACGGAGCGCACGGTGAGGGTGTCGGAGGCCTCGGGATGGATCATTCCGTAAAGCCCGGATACCTTGCGATCCGCGTCTCCGAGGATAGGGTAATTGAGCTTCGTGTTCTGCGTCTCCTCGATGTCCCCCACCCAGCGCTTGTGCGACTCGACCGAATCGACGCTCAGCGCTAGCACCTTGACGTTGCGCTTGTCGAACTCGGGCTTGCTCTTGGCCACGAAGCCGAGCTCCGTGGTGCACACTGGCGTGAAGTCTTTGGGATGCGAGAACAGCACCCCCCAGCTCGAACCCAGCCATTCGTGAAAGTGGATTGGGCCTTCGGTGGAGTCCTGCGTGAAGTCCGGTGCGATGCTGCCCAGCGAAATCGACATGAACATCCTCCCCATCAATAGGGTCGAAAAGGGGTCGAAAAAGAGCTCAACAACGAGCAAAAAGAGATTGTACGGTTATTAGATGTATCAATCGTACAAAGAGTCAAGAGCGATCGTTCGGCGCCAGACTGGCGAATTGGCGTGGCGGGCTGCGTGCTATGTTCCGCCGCCCATGGCGTCAGACGGCGATTCCAAAGAGGACGGTCGCGTCGCCCGCGCCCAGCGGCTACGGGAGTCGCGTCGCGCCTCGGTGCTGGTGGTCGCCCGACAGGTGTTTTCCGAAAAGGGCTACAGCGCGACCAGCATCGACGATTTGATTGAAGCCGCCGGCATCGCGCGCGGCACGTTCTACCTCTACTTCGAGTCTAAGCGCGCAATCTTCGACGAGCTGCTCGACGGGCTCTTGATCTCGCTGCGCGCGCTGGTGCATCGCGTCGACGTCGCGGCCGGCGCCGCGCCGCCGATCCTACAGCTCGAAGCGACCGTCGAGCGCATCCTTCAGACCTTGCGCGACAACCGGGACGTCGCGCGCATTTTATTGCGCGAGGCCGTTGGCATCGATGCGCACGTCGACGGCAAGCTGCACGATTTTTACGGGCGCCTCCTGGCCATGATCGTGAGCGCCATCGAAACCGGCAAGACCATGGGCATCGTGCGCGCCAATGATCCGGCGGTGGTTTCGCGATGCATTCTGGGCGCGGTCAAAGAGACGGTCGGTTGGCTGTTCGTCGAAGAGCCGGCGCCCGAATTCGACGCGGCCGCACTCGGCAAGGAGCTGATCGGTTTTACGCTGACCGGCCTCCTACAGCCGCCCGCTTGACCACAACTTTGGGGAGCGTTACTATCGATGTTCGCGTCCGAGCGTCGAGAACCGATGTTTTTCCACCTAGGCACCTAGGCACATAGGAACCATCATGACGGCCAAGACCCAGGACGGCCTCAAGAAGAAAGATCTCAAGCGCTTCCGCGAGCTTCTCAATGAGAAGAAAGAGGAGATCCTCAAGAACGCCCATCGCACGCTGCACGAGGACATGACCCTCGATGCGGACGACCTGCCGGACGAGATGGATTTGGCGTCGTCCGAATACATTCAGTCGTTCACCTTTCGGCTACGCGGGCGTGAGAAGACCTTCCTCAAGAAGATCGATCACGCACTGGCCAAGATCGACGAGGGGACGTTCGGCATCTGCGAGGAGTGCGAGGAGCCAATCTCGGTCAAGCGACTCGAAGCGCGGCCCGAGACGACGCTGTGCATTCGCTGTAAAGAGGACCAAGAGCGAATGGAAAAAGCGTACGGGTAACGCGCAGGCGCGCCACGCGTCAGGGCGCGCCTCGACAATCGGGTTCATGCCGGAGTAAGACTCCTGGCACATGCGACCCGTCCTGGTTTACCTCCCGTTCCACATTCCGATCTACAGCTACGGCGTGATGCTGGCGCTGTCGCTGGTCGTCGGCTGGCACCTGACGTTGACGCTGTGCGAGCGAGACGGCATGGACCGGCAGCTGATGGGGCGCTGCTACACCTGGACGGCGGTGGCTGCGGTCATCGGCGCGCGCGTGCTCTATGTGATCGTGAACTTCGAACGGTTCGACAGCTTCATCGACATCTTCAAAGTCTGGCAGGGCGGCCTGGTCGCGTACGGCGGGTTCATCGGCGGCTTCGTCGGCGCGGCGCTCTTTTGCCGGCTCCACGGCATTCGGCTTTTGGCCTGGGCGGACTGTGCAGTGCCGTCCTTGTGCACCGGTCTGATGATCACGCGCGTCGGCTGTCTATTGTTCGGCTGCGATTTTGGTCGTCCGTGGTCGGGGCCGTGGGCGATCACGTTTCCGTCGACCTCGCCGGCCTATCATCAGCAGCTCGAAAAGGGGCTGATCACGGCTGCGGCGGTGCGCTCGTTGCCGGTCCATCCGACGCAGGTCTACGAATCGCTCAATGGCCTCCTGCTGTTTTGCCTGGTCATGATCGTGCGTCGCTATCGCAAGTTCTCGGGCGAGATGTTCGTCGCCTTTACGATGGGCTATGCGATTTTGCGCTACATCGTCGAGGATTTGCGCGCCGATGAGCAGCGCGGCGGCATCGGCCCGTTCTCGACGTCGCAGGTGATTGGCGCGTGTACGTTCGGCGCCGGGCTCCTTCTGTTGGCGTTCCTGGTTCGCGCGTGGCAGCGCGATCCGCAGTCGATGCGGCTGTGGGAAAATGGCCGCGCCATTAAGACCGTCGCCGTGTCGAGCGCGGCACCGTCGCGGCGCAGTCCGGCTTCGACGACCTCGCGGCGTCGTAAAAAGAGTTAGTTGATGCTGAAGCGTCGGCTCTGGCCGCTTTTGCTGGTGGTCGGCGTGGTCGTCGGCGGGCGGCTTTTTTTGCATCGCAGCGTCGACGTCACTGTGGCGGTCGAGCTGCCTTCGCCGGCCCCGACGTCGGTCGAGCTTCTGTTCGTGCGCAGCGACGACAAAGAGGTGGCGCGCGATGTGGTCTGGACGGTGCCGCCGGCGGGCGTTTTGGAGCGCGCGGTGCGGCTGCCCGAGGGGCGTTACGACGTCGATGTCCGATTGCGCGGCGAGCACACTGCGAGCCTGGTGCGACCGCTGGACGTCGAGGGGGCCGGCCGCTACATCCTCGATCTGCGCTGAGCCTACCCCCGGGTTAAAGACTCTTGCAGTCGCGCGCGGCCTTGGTCGCCATTCCGGTCGTCTCGTAGGCCTGCCCGCCAGGGACGCGCGACAGCATGTCCGTCGACAGATCGC
>JBBQIO010000217.1:0-6423 GCA_038325015.1 Polyangia bacterium | reverse complement strand
AACGCGCTTGCCTTCATGTATGATACCGGCTCCGTGCGCGACATCTACGAGGCGGCCGAGAAGCACTCGGCGACACTGGCGATGTATGTGGAGCATTTGGCGCGCAAGCGGGGCTGGGGCGCTCGCACCCTTTCGGGTATGCTGATGGAGCCGCGCCTGATGATGATCTACGGCGCGAGCGTGCTTCTGCCGTATGGCCGCGCCGCCAGCTTCATCCCGGCGCGTGGTCCGCGCGTCGACGGCGAGACCTGGGTGGTCGACGTCAAACGCTCCGATGGCGTCTCCAGGCCCGAGTGGAACAACGGAATCGCCATCAAGAAGATGGGCGGCGCCTACACGCTGGTCAGCGGCACCGTCGCGCTCGACGAGCCGCTCTTGGCGCAGATGCTCGAATCGCTCGGCAATCCGTAAGCTCTAACGCCGACTACCAGGGGCGGAACGAGGCCAAGAACTTGGGCAGGCCGTCCATCTCGAAGCGTAGATCGGCGCGGCCGATCTCTTTGGCGCTGTCACCCGCGCCCTCGGTGATCGAGCCCGGCAGCGTGGTCATGGTTCGTTGCAGGTCAAACAGCGAAACGTCTTTTTGTCCAACGAAGCGCCGTGGCTTTCCGTCGTCGCCGGTGAAGCCGAGCTCGTAGCGAATGATCTTGCCGATGACCGGATCGACGACCAGCTCGCCGTGCACCAGCACTTCTTTGGCGACGCCCTCCATGCGCAGCGTGCCGTTTGCCTCGGCCCGCTTGGTTCGCATGTAGCGCAACAGTGCGGCGTGCACGTCGAGCGTGAACTCGAGCGCGCGCTTGTTGGTCGGCTCATCGACCGGCCACCAGGTGCCGGTCATCGTTTCGTGGAAGCTGAACCCAGCCATATTATGCCGCCTTTTTCTGCTCGGCCGCCGGTCTGAGCCAGCCCTGTCGTCCGAGCATGACGTAGTTGGCGGCGATCATGATCAGGTTCCACCCATTCCAGATGTGCCAGGTCAACGCGCCGGGCCGCACCAAAAACGCGATGAACGTAATCATGCCGAAGAACAGCATGATGATCGGCAGGCCGTCTTTGCGGAACTTTGGCACCTTGAAGGTCGACACCATGCAGCCGGCGGCGACCGCGGTGCCGACCGCGATGCCCCAAACGGGCAGCGAGTGGCGCACCATCACATAGGACAACATGTAGCCGGCAGCGACGGGAATCGGCGCGCCCGAAAAGGTCACGTGGGCCAACGGCGCGTCGGCCACATTGAAACGTGCCAAGCGCAGCGCGCCGCACAGCACGTAGGCCACTGAAATGGCGATCCCCAGCGGCCCCAGCTCGTGTAGCACCGCCAAATAGATGAGCACCGCCGGGGCAATCCCGAACGAGACCACGTCGGACAGGGAGTCGAGCTCCATGCCGAACTTGGAGCTGGCGTCGAGCACACGGGCCAAACGCCCGTCGGCCAGATCGCACAGCGCGGCGATGAAGATCATCACGCAGGCGCGCTCGAATTGCTGCTGCGTCGCGGCCACGATGCCCAAGAAGCCAAACGTGATGTTGGCCAGGGTGACGGCATTGGGGACGAGGTGTTTGGCCTGCACGGGTTTGTATGCTACCGATCCGCCCGCTTAAGTCCAGACACAGCATTGTCATGAAAATCGCTCTCATCTATCCGCCCTCTTGCGATCCGACCGCGCCCTATCTCGCGGTGCCGATGCTGACCGGCTTTTTGCGGGCCAACGGCATCGAGGTCCTGCCGGTGGACGCCAACATCGAGTTTTACGATCGAACGTTGCGGCCCGGCCCGCTGGCCGATGCGGCGGCGCGCGTCACCACCCGGCTCGATGCGCTCGAGAGCCAGGCGCAGCTCGACCACACCGAGCAGCGTCACTACCTGCAGCTGCGTCGCGCTCTGGCGGATGCTGCGCGGGTGGCTGGCGACGTTGCCGAGGCGCGCGCCATTTTGAAGGACGAAGCGCGCTTTTTCGACCCGGCGAGCTATGACTTTGCCGTCGAGACCTTGGACGCCGCACTGCGCGTGGTGTCGGCCGCCTACACCCCGCTCGACCTCAGCTTCACGGGGTATCGCACGCCGTTCGCGCTGACCACCCCCGACGAAATTGCCTACGACGCCGACCCGGCGCGGCAGCCGTTCGAAGCCTATCTGCACGAGCTGGCGGCGCGCCTGACGGCGCAAAAGGTCGACGCGCTCGGCCTTTCGGTGTGCTTCCCCGGTCAGCTCTTGCCGGCGTACATCTTCGCCACCCGCCTCAAGGCGCTCCTGCCCGGCGTTCACATTACGTGTGGCGGCCCGGGGGTGACGCAGCTGTTCATCCGGCTGCGCGGTCCGGACCTGGCGCGCGCGCTCGGACCGTTCGACTCGGCCGTGGTGTTCGAGGGCGAAAATTCACTGCTCGGTCTGTGCCGCGCGCTCGACGCCAAGACGCCGTTGCGTTCGCTGCCCAACGTTGTCGTGCGTGATCGGCTGCTCGGGGCGCGCTATCTCGCGGGTGAAGGGTCCGAGGATCTGCGCCTCTTGCCGGCGCCCGATTTCGACGGGCTGCCGCTCGACCTGTACCTGTCGCCGTATGTGACGCTGCCATACGATCCAACCCGCGGCTGCTACTGGGGCACGTGCACGTTTTGCCACTACGGCCTGGCCGAGGTCGGCACCGCCAGCTACCGCGAGCGCGGTGCGGAGCGCGTCGTGGACCATCTTGCTGCATTGCAGCAAAAATACGGCGCCCGCTATTTTTACCTGTCGCAGGATTCGGTCGCGCCCAAGACGCTGCTCAAGATCGCCGAAAAGATCGCCGAGCGTGGGCTGGACATTCGCTGGGCCACCGACCTCAAGCCCGAGCGCTACCTGACCGCCGAGCGGGCGCGCGTCCTCAAGGCCGGCGGCGGCGTGGCGTGCGCGCTGGGCGTCGAGTCGGCGGCACCGCGCGTGCTGGCGCTGATCGACAAAGGCGCACCCGTCGAGACCGTGCGCTCGACCATCCATCATCTGGCCGACGCCGGGCTGGCGGTCGAGGCCATGTGCTTCACCGATTTTCCCACCGAGAGTTATCGCGAGGCGCGCTCGACAGTCGACTTTTTGGCTGAGCTGTCCGACGACGTCGCCCTGTACATCATCGGCGAGTTCGATCTGACCCACGGCGCGCTGGTGGCCAAGGACCCGGCGCGTTTCGGGCTCGCCGAGACCTACCAGCTCGACGGCGATCTCCTCGGGACCGGACTGTTCTACGAGGAGTCGCGGCCGTCGAAGAGCGCCGCCGAGCACGGGCGCCTGGATGGCGCGCTCGACCGACTCGCCCAAGGGTGGCGTCTACGGCGCTATCCGTGGGCCGGATCCCTGTCGACGGCGCACTCGGTCTATTACTACGATCGTTTTGGCCCTGGCATTTTTCGCCAGCTGTCCCAAACCGAGCTCGCGACGGTCATCCCACCGTCGTCGCCCGCGCCGGCGCCGCGCTTCGACCTCGATGAGGTAGCAGCCTCGGACGAGCACGAAGCGGCGATCTGGCACCGTCTGGTGCGCGTCGACCGGCACGTCTCGCGGGTGGCCTACGACGAGCTCGCGGCGCAGCTAGCGCCGGTGCAGCCGTGCACCCCCGGCGCCGCCTCCAAGCGGGGCGCCAAGCGCCGTGAAAAACCGGGACGACGACCGCCCAACGCCGCCAACTCGGCCGGCTGACCGCCCGTACCTGTACGACGTAGTTTCATGTAAGATTGCGGGCTTACAATCGCCCACGCAACCTTTGACGCGCGGCGTGCGATAACCTAGCTGGAGGCGTTGAATGGCAAACACCAGTACTGGCACGCGCGGGTACATCGGTAGTCGCTTCGCCCTCGAGGTCGAGCACGTCATTAATGGCTGGCTCTACTCGGCGGACGGCGGCGGCCCAACCGCAGACGTGATCATCGAAAAGGCCGGCGCGGATCTGGTGGCCCGCAAGCACGTGGGCAACGTCAGCTACGATGACATCGTCGTCGAGTGCGGCCTGGGCATGTCGCAGCAGTTCTACAAGTGGATCACCAAAACGCTGAAGCTCGATTTTACTCGCCTCTCGGGCGCGATTCATACGGCGGATGTCGACGGCAAGATCCAGAAGACCATCGAGTTCCACCATGCCCTGATTTCCGAGATAACCCTGCCGGCGCTCGACGCTTCGTCCAAGAGCAACGCCAAGATGACGCTCAAGATGAAGCCCGAATACACGCGCATTCGCCCGCTGGCCGGCACTGACAAGATCACGCCGGCGGCCTATCCGTCCGATCCGACCAAGGCCAAGCTCTGGCTGCCGTCGAATTTTCGGCTGCGGATTGACGGCCTCGATGAGGCGTGCGCCAGGGTCACAAAGATCGACGCGCTGACCATCAAGCAGAACAGCGCGCCCTTGGACATTGGCAACTTCCGCGAGTCGCGGCTGGAGCCGACCTCGGTCACGATTCCGGACCTGGCGGTAAGCCTGCCCGAGTCGGCGGCAAAGCAGTTTTTCGATTGGCAAGAGTCGTTCTTGGTCAAACGTGAAAACGACGAGGATCACGAGAAAAACGGGACCCTCGAATTCCTCAGCAGCGACATGAAGACGGTGCTCTTGACCGTCACGCTCTCACACATCGGCATCTACAAAGTCACCGCGACCAAGGCCGACGCCGCAAGCGCGCAGGCGCTGCGCGAGATCAAAGTGTCGATGTACGTCGAGGAGATGCAGATCGAGTTCTCCTCGGACGCCACCTCCTGATCTCTGCCCAAGGGAGCCTGCCCCTTGGCCCGACCCCGTGATATAGCCGTCTCATGAACACCAGCGACGTCGTCATCGTCGGCGCCGGCCACAACGGCTTGGTCGCCGCCCTCCTGTTGAGCCGCGCCGGACTCAAGGTTCACGTCGTCGAGGAGCAGCCGGTCATCGGCGGCGCATGTCGCACCGAGCGACCGTTCGCCAAGGCGCCCGAGCTCGGGACCTCGACCGGGGCCTACCTCCTCGGGTTGATGCCACCCGAGCTCCTGCAGATCCTCGATATCGAGCTGCCGCTGCGCCGCCGCGACCCGCACTATTTTTTGCCGACCACCGACGGGCGTTACCTCCTGTTCGGGTCCGATCAAGAGGAGATGAAGCGGCAGTTCATCGCGTTCTTCTCCGAGGCCGACTGGAACGCGCACGTGGCCATGAACGGCGAGCTGGCGCAGCTGCGCGACGACATTGCGCCCACCTGGCTGACCGAGCCGCTGTCCATCGAGGAGACCGCCGAGCGCTACGTCCGTCCGGCGCTGCGGCAGGTGTTCGTCGACCTGTGCCGCGGCTCCGTCGGAGCCTACCTGTCGCGCTTCGACTGGAAGAGCGATCTGGTGCGCGCGATGTATGCCGTCACCGATGGCTTCTCCGGCCTGTACGGCTCGTGGGATACGCCCGGGACCGGGATGAATTTTCTGGTGCACAACATGTGTCGGCTGCCCGGGGCCGACGGCACCTGGATGGTGGTCGGCGGCGGGATGGGGACCATCACCACGCGCATCGCGGAGGCCGCGAAACGTGCCGGCGCCACCATCGAGACCGGCTGCGGGGTGGCCAAAGTGCTGGTCACGGGCGGCAGCGCGAGCGGCGTGCTTTTGGCCGACGGTCGCGAGCTCTCCGCCAAGGTCGTCCTGTGCAACGGCGACCCGTTCCGCATGCGTGACCTGGTGGGCCGTGACGCCCTGCCGGCCGACTACAACCAGCGGCTCGACGGGTACCAGAGGAATGGCTCGACGTTCAAGGTCAACCTGGCGCTCAAAGGGCTGCCGCGCTTTTCGTGCCTGCCGGAGGATCGCGGGCAGTTCGGCCCGACGATCCATCTTTTGCCCGACGAAAAAGACGTCATGCGCTCGCTGCACGACGGTTTTGCTGCAGTGCAAAAAGGGCAGCTGGTGCAGTTCCCGACCATCGAGTGGTACATCCACACGACGGTCGATCCGTCGCTGCGCGATCAGCACGGCCACCACAATTCCGCGCTCTTCGTGCAGTGGGTACCGTACGAAATCGCGGGGTCGAGCTGGGAGAAGGAGGAGGCGGGGTACGTCAAGCAGCTCCTGTCGATCTGCGACCGCTTCGCCCCCGGCACGTCCGACCTGGTCGTCGACACCTTCCCGCTGCACCCGCAAAAGATCGAGAAGCACTTCGGTATTTCGCGCGGCCACATCCACCACGTGGACAACGCGTTCGGATTCGCCGATCGGCTGCCCTATGCGACGCCCATCGCCGGCCTCTATTCGTGTAGCGCGGGATGCCATCCGGCCGGATCGGTCATCGGAGCGGCCGGGCACAACGGCGCGCAGCGCGTCCTTGCCGACCTCGGCCGCGCGTAACCCAGCGAGCGAAGGGGGGGCGCGGCGGTCATGGAGCGTGTCGGTGCCGTCCTCGTCGAGACGTACCGGCTGGTGCGGCTGATTGCCGAAGGCGGCATGGG